>NZ_JBFWJQ010000081.1:0-11419 GCF_050253115.1 Syntrophotalea sp. | reverse complement strand
TGGCCGAGGGGACCGAAATGGTAATGCCCGGCGACAATGCCAGCATGACCGTAAATCTGATCACCCCGATCGCCATGGACAAAGAGCTGCGTTTCGCCATTCGCGAAGGCGGCCGTACGGTCGGTGCCGGTGTCGTCAGCGAAATCATCGAGTAATCCTTTACAGCTGAGTTCCCCCGCCCTCGGGCGGGGGGGTCGAGGAACAGGCTATGCGTGACATAATTACCCTTGCATGCACTGAGTGTAAGCAGCGGAACTATACGACGACCAAAAACAAGAAAATCAAGCCCGAGCGGCTTGAGTTCAGTAAATACTGTCGCTTTTGTCGTAAACATACTCCCCATCGCGAAACCAAATAGGGCTCGGCGGGTGTAGTAAGACGGGCCGCAGGTGTCTGCGGCTTTTTGCATGCAGGCCAGTAGCTCTAATGGCTAGAGCACCGGTCTCCAAAACCGGGTGTTGGGGGTTCGAGTCCCTCCTGGCCTGCCAAATTTTCAAGTAAACTCTGGGAGTTGTTGTGGTCAACAAGGCGGGAGAATTCCTTGGCAATGTCAAGGTCGAGTTAAAGAAAGTGACTTGGCCTTCCAAGCGAGACGCCTACGGATCCACGCTGGCGGTCATTGTGCTGGTTCTTGGCGTTGCTGTGTATTTGTGGGGCGTTGACAGGCTGCTTTCATCCGCGATCGGCGTTCTTCTCAGGGGATAGGCGAAACGATAACAACGTATGTCTAAAAAGTGGTACGGGGTACATACATATTCCGGGTTCGAAAACAAGGTCAAGATGACTTTGGAAGAGCGTATACGTCAGCTTGGTGTCGAGGAACAGTTCGGTGAGGTGCTTATCCCATCCGAGACGGTCGTCGAGATGAAGAATGGCGAGAGGAAGACTTCCACGCGGAAGTTCTTTCCGGGGTATATCCTCGTGCAGATGGAGCTTAACAACGAAACCTGGCACGTGGTCAAAAATACCCCCAAGGTGACAGGGTTTGTCGGTGGAGGGTCGGCGCCGCCGCCGATTCCTGACGCTGAGGTGGCAAAAATCACTGCCCGCATGGAGGAGGATGTCGAGCGACCCAAGCCCAAGGTGGCATTCGAGGTCGGTGAGACGGTGCGGGTTGTTGACGGGCCATTTCTGAATTTCACCGGCGTAGTTGAGGATGTGAAGCCCGATAAGGGAAAGCTGAAGGTCATGGTCAGCATTTTCGGCCGGGTTACTCCTGTCGAGCTCGAGTTTATCCAGGTTGAAAAAACCAGCTGACGCTGGCTTTATGAAGGTTACAGTTCAAGGAGAAGCTCATGGCCAAAAAGGTTGTTGGATTGATAAAACTGCAGATTCCTGCCGGCAAGGCCAACCCTTCGCCGCCGGTCGGACCCGCACTGGGTCAGCACGGGGTGAATATCATGGAATTCTGCAAGGCGTTTAATGCCAAGACGCAGGCACAGGACGGGATGATCACGCCGGTTGTCATTACCGTTTATGCCGACAGGTCTTTCAGCTTCATTACCAAAACCCCGCCTGCCGCGGTTTTGCTGATGAAAGCCGCCAAGATCCCCAAGGGCTCCGCTGTGCCCAACAAGGACAAGGTTGGAAAGGTCACCAAGGCGCAGGTGCGCGAAATCGCAGAATTGAAAATGCCCGATCTCAATGCGTTTGATATTGAAGCTGCGGTGAAAACCGTCGAAGGCACGGCCCGTAGCATGGGGCTCGAAATCGTATAATTTCTGGCAGGATTCGGAGTACGCCAATGTCCATAGGAAAGCTGCACAAGCAAGCCAAGGAAAAGGTCGACCGTTCGCAGGTGTACCCCATCGGCGAGGCGCTGGCCTTGGTGAGGGAGGCTGCACACGCCAAATTCGACGAGACCGTCGAAATTACTGTTCGTCTCGGGGTTGATCCTCGCAAGGCTGATCAGATGGTGCGTGGTGCCGTGGTGTTGCCTAACGGCCTGGGGAAAAATGTCAGGGTTCTTGTTTTCGCCAAGGGTGAAAAGGCTATCGAGGCAAAAGAGGCCGGGGCCGATTTCGTCGGCGGTGATGACCTGGTCGCGAAAATCCAGGAAGGCTGGTTTGATTTCGATACCGCCATTGCCACTCCCGATATGATGGGTACGGTTGGTAAGATCGGTCGCCTCCTCGGACCTCGTGGGCTTATGCCCAACCCCAAGGTTGGTACAGTCACCTTTGAGGTTGGCAAGGCCACTAGCGAGGCCAAGTCCGGCAAGATCGAGTATCGCGTTGAAAAGGCCGGTATTATCCACGCGCCCGTCGGCAAGGTATCCTTTGATGTCGACAAGCTGCAGGAAAATGTCGTGGCGCTCGTCGATGCCCTGGTCAAAGCCAAGCCATCTACCGCAAAGGGTACCTATCTTCGCAAAATGAGCCTCTGCAGCACCATGGGTCCTGGCGTTCCCGTCGATCTGCCCACGGTACAGGCGCTGGTAAAGTAACGCACGGTTGTTTCACTATCCAAGCCGGCCCGCACTTTATGTGCGGGGCGGCCGATTGTGTCTTGAGTCCAGGTCAGAGACAGCAGGTACATTAAATGTTTAATGGTTGACCGCCTGCCGAGGCCGGAGCGAGTGGATGCGAATGCCTCCCTCCGTGGCCGTTGACTGGATATATGGTCCACACTGGTCCGGAAATCTACAGAAAGGAGGAGAGGCAGTGAAAAAGGAAGACAAATCACAAGTTGTATCTGAAATGGCTGAAAAACTGGCCAATTGTCAGGCAGCGTTTCTTGCGGATTATCGTGGTCTTACGGTTGAGCAGGTAAACCAGCTGCGTGGCGAGCTTCGTAAGGTAGGCGTCGAGTATCGGGTTGTCAAAAATACGCTTCTGCGTCTGGCAGCCAAGGGCACCAATGCTGAATGCCTGGATGAATATCTTCAGGGCCCCAATGCCATCGCCCTTGCCGAAAACGATCCTGTCGGGCCGGCAAAGGTTTTGACGGAATTTGCCAAGGCCAACAAGGCATTTGAACTGCGCGCCGCCCAGCTCAATGGTAAATTGCTGCGCCTTGATGAGGTGCAGGCCCTTGCTGAATTGCCCAGCAAGGAGGTTCTGCTTGGCAAGATGCTCGGATCGCTCAATGCGCCGGTTACCAATTTTGTCGGCGTTTTGGCCGCGGTGCCGCGTAGTTTCGTTCAGGTTCTTGCCGCTATCCAGCAGCAAAAAGAGGCCTGATTGCCTTGCTGCTGAAATTCACCTAAAAACAAGTCTGTCAGATATACGGGAGGTTATATAACCATGGCTGATATCACCAAAGAACAAGTCGTTTCCTTTATCGAAAGCATGAGCGTTCTGGAGTTGGCCGAACTGGTCAAGGAACTTGAAGAGAAGTTTGGCGTTTCCGCCGCCGCTCCGGTGGCCGTTGCCGCTGCTCCCGCTGCCGGTGCCGCTGCTCCCGCTGCCGAGGAAAAAGATGAGTTTGATGTTGTTCTGACCGCCGCCGGCGACAAGAAAATCAACGTCATCAAGGTTGTTCGGGCCGCTACCGGTCTCGGTCTCAAGGAAGCTAAGGATATGGTTGACGGCGCACCGCAGACGGTCAAGGAAGCCATGCCCAAAGCTGAAGCCGAAGAACTCAAAAAACAGCTCGAAGAAGCTGGCGCCACTGTACAACTCAAGTAGTATTCTTTGCATATTTAACACCTTAGCCAAGGCTGCCGTATGCGGCCTTGGCTATTCTGCTTTCGTTAGCTTCCCCTAGCTAAAGGAGAAACCATGGCTTATTCGATTGCGAATAACCAGCTTCTTAGGAAACATTTTAACACGATCAAAGGCATCATCGAGATCCCCAATCTCATCGATATCCAGAAAAATTCCTACAAGCGTTTCCTGCAAGCAGGGCTCCCTCCTTCTGCTCGGAAAAATATCGGGCTTGAAGCGGTTTTTCGCTCGGTTTTCCCTATTCGTGATTTTAGCGAAACCTGTTCTCTGGACTACGTTTCCTATTCTCTGGGAACTCCCAAGTACGATGTCAATGAATGCCATCAGCGGGGCATGACCTACGCCGCTCCCGTCAAGGTATGCGTGCGTCTTGTTTCATGGGATGTTGACAAGGAATCCGGCGTTCAGGCGATTCGCGATATTAAAGAGCAAGAAGTTTATTTCGGCGAGATCCCTCTGATGACCGAGAATGGTACCTTTATCATCAATGGTACCGAACGTGTCATCGTTAGTCAGTTGCACCGTTCTCCCGGTGTATTTTTTGACCACGATAAGGGTAAGACCCACTCGAGTGGCAAGGTTCTTTATAATGCGCGGGTCATTCCATATCGTGGCTCGTGGCTGGATTTCGATTTTGACCATAAGGATATCCTCTACGTCCGCATCGACCGCAGGCGGAAACTGCCCGCCACGGTGCTACTCAAGGCCCTCGGCTATAGCGCTGAAGAGCTTCTGAATTATTATTACCAGACGGAAACAGTCGTCCTTGATGGCGATTCCTATAAAAAGAGGGTCAATCTGGAACTGCTGTCCGGGCAGCGGGCTTCCGCCGATATTGTTGGAAACGACGGGGAAGTTATTGTCCGAGCCAACCGGAAATTCACCAAGGCGTCCATCCGCAAGCTTGCCGACAGCAATGTGGAATTCATACCGGTTTCCTCCGAGGAGGTTGTCGGTAAAGTTGCTTCAACGGACATCGTTGATGTTGCCACCGGCGAGGTCGTGGTCGAGTGCAACGAAGAGATCTCGGAAGCCAAACTCGAAGAGTTGCGTTCGCGCGGAATTAACGAGTTCAGCATCCTGTTCATCGATCATTTGCACGTCGGTCCTTATCTGCGGGAAACCCTGTTGATCGATCGCATGGCCACTCCCGAAGATGCGCGCATCGAAATATACCGGCGCCTGCGCCCGGGAGACCCGCCGACCATCAAGAGCGCCAACGCGCTGTTTGAAAGCCTCTTCTTTAATCCGGAGCGCTATGATCTGTCCGTGGTCGGACGCATCAAACTCAATTACAAGCTGCACCTGGACGCTCCGGAAGAACAGACAACGCTGACCAAGGAAGATATTCTGGAAGTCGTGCGATATCTGGTTGGCCTGCGCGACGGACGGGGCAACATCGACGATATCGATCACCTTGGCAATCGGCGTGTGCGGGCGGTTGGCGAGTTGCTCGAAAACCAGTATCGGGTGGGCCTGGTGCGCATGGAACGCGCCATCAAGGAGCGCATGAGCCTGCAAGAGGTCGACAGCCTGATGCCGCACGATCTGATCAACTCAAAGCCGGTTTCAGCAGTGGTCAAGGAGTTTTTCGGCTCTTCGCAGCTGTCCCAGTTCATGGATCAAACCAATCCGCTTTCCGAGATTACCCATAAACGGCGTCTTTCGGCCCTGGGACCCGGGGGTCTGACTCGGGAGCGCGCCGGATTCGAGGTGCGCGACGTACATCCGACCCACTATGGGCGTGTCTGCCCGATCGAAACGCCGGAAGGACCCAACATCGGCCTGATCGCTTCCTTGTCGACCTATGCGCGCATCAACGAGCACGGGTTTGTCGAGACGCCCTACCGGGTCGTGAAGGACGGAAAAGTAACCAACGAAATCCGCTATTTTTCCGCCCTTGAGGAAGGGGGCCATGCCATAGCCCAGGCCAATGCGCCTCTCGATGAAGAGGGCCGCTTTGTCAATGAGCTTGTCAACGCCCGGCAAAATGGCGAGTTTGTGCTCATTCAGCGCGAAGAGATCGGCCTTATGGACGTTTCTCCCAAGCAGCTCGTGTCGGTTGCGGCATCGTTGATTCCGTTTCTGGAAAATGACGACGCCAACCGTGCGCTGATGGGGTCCAACATGCAGCGCCAGGCGGTGCCGCTGCTTCGTTCCGATGCCCCCCTTGTGGGCACGGGCATGGAGCGGATCGTCGCTCATGACTCAGGCGCCGCTGTGGTAGCGCGGCACAACGGCATCGTGGAGTCGGTAGATGCTTCCCGTATCGTGGTGAAACTTGACGAGGGCGAGGTTGACGAAGACGGCACCGGTGTCGATATTTACAATCTGATCAAATTCGCCCGGTCGAATCAGAATACCTGCCTCAATCAGAAGCCGATCGTCAAGGTCGGCGACCGTGTCAGCCGCGGCGGGATCATAGCCGACGGGCCCTCGACGCAATGGGGGGAACTGGCATTGGGACAGAATGTCCTGGTGGCCTTTATGCCCTGGGAAGGTTACAATTTCGAGGACTCTATCCTGATCTCCGAGAAACTTGTCAAGGAGGACCGTTATACATCGATCCATATCGAGGAACTCGAGTGTGTCGCTCGGGATACCAAGCTTGGCAAAGAGGAAATAACCAACGACATTCCCAATCTTGGCGAGGACGCGCTCAAGGACCTCGACGAGAGTGGCATCGTGCGCATCGGCGCCGAAGTCAAGCCCGGTGACATCTTGGTCGGCAAGATTACCCCGAAAGGCGAAACTCAGCTGTCTCCGGAAGAGAAACTGCTGCGCGCCATTTTCGGCGAGAAGGCTGGTGACGTGCGGGATACGTCCCTGCGTCTGCCTCCCGGTGTGGAAGGTGTTGTCATCGGCGCGCGGGTTTTCTCCCGCAAGGGTGCCGACAAGGACAGCCGTACCGAATACATCGAAAAGACCGAGATCGAGAAATTGCTGAAGGATCAGCACGATGAAATCCGCATCATCCGGGAGTCGAGCCGCAGCAACCTTGAATCCCTGCTGCTCGGTCAGGTGTCGGCAACCTCGCTGTTTGATTCCGCCGGCAAGGAACTTCTCGGCCAGGGCGAGAAAATCATTGTCGAGGTACTCGATGGCTTGCCGTTCGCGCGATGGCGGGAAATCAGTCTTCTCGATGCGCCCGAAAAAGAGGAAAAACTGAGCAGCATCCTGGCAAGTCTGGCTCAGAGGGAAGAACTGATCCGGGAGGTTTTCGCGGACAAGATTGAAAAGATCAAACGCGGGGACGATCTTCCTCCCGGCGTTATCAAGATGGTAAAGGTGTATATTGCCATCAAGCGCAAACTTTCCGTCGGCGACAAGATGGCCGGACGCCATGGCAACAAGGGCGTTCTTTCCCGCGTGCTTCCAGAAGAAGATATGCCGTACATGGCCGATGGCACGCCGGTCGAAATCGTACTGAACCCTCTGGGGGTCCCCTCGCGCATGAACGTCGGCCAGATTCTCGAGACGCACCTCGGGCTGGCGGCAAGAGGTCTGGGGATTCAGATCCAGCAGCATCTTGACCGTCATTTCAGTCCCGATGCCCTGCGCGGCAAGATTGCCGATGCCTACCAGGACGATCGGGTTACCGATCTGGTAAATGGACTGTCAGACGATGAAGTCGTGCGGTTGTCGCGGCAGTTGGCCAATGGTATCCCCATGGCCTCTCCGGTATTCGAGGGGGTCACGGAAGAGCAGATGAAGGCCCAGATCGAACGTGCCGGATTTGCTTCTTCCGGGCAGATGACCCTCTATAACGGGAAAACCGGGGATCCTTTCAAGGAAAAGGTTACCGTCGGCATCATGTACATGCTCAAGCTGCATCATCTGGTCGACGACAAGATCCATGCCCGCAGTATCGGTCCCTACAGTCTGGTTACTCAGCAGCCGCTTGGGGGCAAGGCGCAGTTCGGCGGACAACGGCTTGGGGAGATGGAGGTATGGGCCATGGAGGCATATGGCGCCGCCCATGCTCTGCAGGAGTTCCTGACCGTCAAGTCCGACGATGTCACCGGACGCACGCGAATGTACGAGGCCATTGTCAAGGGTAAGCATACCCTTGAGGCCGGCCTTCCCGAGTCGTTCAACGTACTGATCAAGGAATTGCAATCTCTTTGTCTGGATGTTGAGCTCCTTGAGGAGCAGGAATAATTATCTCGATACCAACTCCATCCCCAAGGAGGGTATGTTTTGGAAGATATTTTCAGCCTTTTTGAGCGGCCGAAGGATCCTTTGAGCTTCAATGCCATTCGTCTTTCGCTGGTTTCGCCGGAAAAGATCCGTGAAAGATCCTTCGGCGAAGTTAAGAAGCCCGAAACGATCAATTACCGGACCTTCAAGCCGGAGCGGGACGGTCTGTTCTGCGCCAAAATATTCGGACCGACCAAGGACTACGAGTGCAACTGCGGCAAATATAAGCGCATGAAGCACCGGGGAATTGTTTGTGAAAAATGCGGGGTTGAAGTTATCCCCAGCAAGGTGCGCCGCGAGCGTCTGGGGCATATCGATCTGGCCTGTCCTGTGGCGCACATATGGTTCCTCAAATCGCTTCCGTCGCGAATTTCGACGTTGCTCGACATGACCCTCAAAGAGGTCGAGCGCGTACTCTATTTCGAGGCGTACCTGGTACTGGATCCGGGCGACACGCCACTGTTCCGCGGACAGCTGCTTACCGAAGACAAATATGCCGAAACCATGGATGAATACGCGGGGCAGTTTGTAGCATCCATGGGCGCCGAGGCGATTCGCGATTTCCTTGTAAGCATCAATATCGAAGAACTGTCCAATACGTTGCGCAAGGAGATGAGTGAAGCTGCCAGCGAAGCCAAGCGCAAAAAGGTCGCGAAGCGGCTGAAAGTGGTCGAGGCTTTCAAATTCAGCGGCAACCGTCCCGAATGGATGATTCTGGAGACCATTCCGGTGCTGCCACCGGAACTTCGGCCGCTGGTGCCTCTGGATGGCGGCCGCTTTGCCACCTCGGACCTCAATGACCTGTATCGGCGTGTGATCAATCGTAACAACCGCCTCAAGCGCCTGATGGAGTTGCGTGCTCCGGAAGTCATCATCCGGAACGAAAAACGCATGTTGCAGGAAGCTGTCGACGCGCTGTTCGATAACGGTCGCCGGGGGCGGGCCATCACCGGTCCCAACAAGCGGCCCTTGAAGTCGCTGTCCGATATGCTTAAAGGTAAAGGCGGACGCTTCCGCCAGAACCTGCTTGGCAAACGTGTCGACTATTCAGGTCGTTCGGTTATTGTCGTCGGTCCGGAACTCAAGCTGCATCAGTGCGGCCTGCCGAAGAAGATGGCGCTGGAGCTTTTCAAGCCATTTATCTACAACAAACTGGAAGAGCGCGGCTACTGTACCACCATAAAAAGTGCAAAAAAAATGGTGGAAAAGGAAAAGCCCGAGGTGTGGGATGTCCTCGAAGAGGTCATCAAGGAGCATCCTGTCATGCTCAACCGTGCACCGACGCTGCACCGCCTCGGTATCCAGGCATTTGAGCCGGTTCTTATCGAGGGCAAGGCGATTCAATTGCATCCCCTGGTTTGCACCGCATTCAATGCCGACTTTGACGGGGACCAGATGGCAGTGCATCTGCCATTGTCCATTGAAAGCCAGATCGAGACGCGGGTGTTGATGATGTCCACCAACAACATTCTTTCGCCCGCGCACGGCAAGCCGATCATCGTGCCTTCGCAGGATATGATTCTCGGTCTTTATTACATGACCCGGGAACGCGCTTTTGCACGCGGCGAAGGGAAGGTTCTTTCTTCCCGTGACGAATTGCGCATGGCCTATGACGCCGGTGAAATCGACCTTCAGGCGCGAATCAAGGTGCGCATGTCACGCGTGGCCGGCGAACCTGTAACCCTTATTGAAACCACGACCGGACGGGTACTGCTCAGGGACGTTGTGCCTGAGATCATCCCCTTTGATTACATCAATGTGGTCATGGCGAAAAAACATGTCGCCAATCTTATCGATGTATGCTTCCGGTTGGCGGGCAACAAGGAAACGGTGCTGCTGGCCGACCGTCTCAAGGATACCGGCTATCGGTTCTCAACCCTGGCTGGCATCTCCATCTGTCTTGACGACATGGTTATTCCCGATACCAAAGACGTCATGATGAAGGCAGCGGTTGAAGAGGTGACGGAAATCCAGAAGCAGTACACCGAGGGTCTGATCACCGATGGAGAACGGTACAACAAGGTTATTGATATCTGGGCCAAATGTACCGAGGCCATAGCCCAGACGATGCTCGAGACCCTGTCCAAGGACGAGATTGTGTCCCCGGATGGCGAAACGGTGCGGGTGCCGTCCTTCAATTCGATACATATGATGGCCGACTCCGGTGCCCGCGGCAGCGCACAGCAGATCCGGCAGCTGGCCGGCATGCGCGGCCTCATGGCCAAGCCTTCCGGCGAGATCATCGAGACGCCGATTACCGCCAACTTCCGTGAAGGCCTCACCGTGTTGCAGTACTTCATCTCTACACACGGTGCCCGTAAAGGTCTTGCGGACACCGCACTCAAAACCGCCAACTCGGGTTATCTGACCCGGCGCCTGGTGGATGTGGCGCAGGACGCCATCATTACCGAGCAGGATTGTGACACCCTCGACGGCATCATGATGACCGCCCTGACCGAAGGTGGGGAGGTTATCGAGCGTCTTGGCGACCGCATCCTCGGCCGCACCGCCCTTGAGGATGTGCTCGATCCGGTCACCGGGGAGGTGCTGGTGGAGGCAAACCAGCAGATCGACGAGACGCTGGTGGAGAAAATTGAAAACGCCGGCATCGAGCGTCTAAAAATCCGCTCCGTACTTACCTGTCAGAGCCATCGTGGCATTTGCGCAACCTGCTACGGCCGTGACCTGGCCAGGGGGCATCTGGTCAATCTCGGCGAAGCGGTGGGTGTCATTGCCGCCCAATCGATCGGTGAGCCGGGTACCCAGCTTACCATGCGTACCTTCCACATCGGTGGTACGGCTTCGAGACGCGCCGAGCAGACGTCTCTGGAAGCGCGGTTCGACGGTTTCCTCAAGTACCTCAATCTCAACTCGGTGCTGGATGCCGATGGCCATCACGTGGTCATGAACCGTAATGCCGAAATTGCGGTTGTCGATGAAACGGGGCGTGAGCGTGAACGGTACGGGGTTGTTTATGGAGCGCGTCTGCGGATTGGGCCGGATGGGCCGGTTTCCGCGGGAAGCCTGCTGGCTGAGTGGGACCCGTATACCATGCCCATTCTGACTGAAATCGCCGGTACCGTCCGTTACGGGGACATCCTTGAAGGTGTCACCATGGAGGAGCAGGTCGACGAAGTAACCGGTTTGTCTCGCAAGGTGGTCATCGAGTCGAAAGGTGCCGACAAGCGCCCGCGCATTACCCTTAAGGACGCCGAAGGCAAAACGGCCAAGCTGCCCAATGGCGCCCCGGCCAGATACATGCTGCCTGTGGGGGCCATCATCGTCGCTCCGGAGGAGGAAAAAGTGAGCGGCGGCTCCATCCTCGCCAAAATTCCAAGGGAGACCACGAAAACCAAGGACATTACAGGGGGTCTGCCGCGGGTTGCCGAGCTTTTCGAGGCCCGCAAGCCCAAGGAATACGCCATTATTTCGGAAATCGACGGGGTCGTATCCTTCGGTAAGGACTCCAAGGGCAAGCGCAAGGTGTATGTTACGCCCGAGGTCGGCGCGCCGAAGGAATATCTGATTCCCAAAGGCAAGCACATCAGCGT
>NZ_JBFWJQ010000080.1:0-11646 GCF_050253115.1 Syntrophotalea sp. | reverse complement strand
GCCCATCGAAAGCCTCCTTTCCTGAGAACTTTGAGCGGTTCACAGAGGGGAGGCTTTCATTTACTCCCGGTACTGTCAAACTTTACAAGTCCCCCGGCAGAGCCGGGGGGTTTCCTATCGCACTAAGGACATTGTAAAGCCGGGTAAGGTTCTGGATACGCTGCTCGGCGTGCTTGCGCTCGCTGATGTCGCGAATGATCGATTGGCACCAGACGCGTCCGTCAGCTTCCACCCTCCGGGCGCTGACCTCCACCGGAAAACAGCTGCCGTCCGCCCGCCGGTGAACGGTATCGAACAGCACCCCGCCATCGTAAGCATCCTTCCACCTCGCATCGAAATCGCCCAGCGTATCCGGAGCCCGCAGTTCGCGGACGTGCTTCCCGATCAGTTCTTCGCGAGGGTAACCGTAACTGCTGATGGCGCGGTCGTTGGCCTCGACGACCGTGCCCTCGCCATCGAGCAGCAGAATGATATCGTTGGCAAACCGGGTCAAATACTCCAGGTGCTTGCGCAGCGCCTGCCTCTGCAGTTGTTCCCGGAGTCTGGCCACGGCGAACCCCGCCATCTGCTGTCGCCACCACAGCACGATGCCGGCGGCCGAAGCCGCAATCAGAAACAGCACCGCCATGCCTGAAGCGGCACCGAGACGCTTGAGAGGTCGCTCGACTTCGACACGGTTGACCTTGGCCAGAACCAGCCAATCCGAATCGGGCACTTTTTCCAGCACGGCGAGAACCGGCATACCGTGGTGATCCACAATATCCGCCTGCCCTTGCCGCAAAGCACGCAAAAAAAACGAATGGAAAGACTCGCCTTGTTGGTCAGGGTTGACAACAGGTCCCCGGCCAGCATCCCTCGACAGCGGAACCCCCAGCGGAACCGCGCCCGCCTCACGCTGAACCAGGAAAGTTTCGGCGCCTTGAATATCGGCGGGCAACCATTGGGGATCGGGAAACAGCTCGTTTTCGAGAGCCATGCGAAAAACGAGAGCACCGAAAACTTCCGCACCGGAAGCAACCTCGGCATGCAACGGCACAACGAAATCGACAACCTGCGGACATCCGTCTTGCGGAAAATATGCGGCCGAAAAAATCGGATGACCCTGCTGCAGGGCTTTTTTCAGCAACGCATTTCCGGTAAAAACCGCTTCATGGTCCGATCTTCCAACCCGCAGAACGCCTCGGCTGTCAAACAGCAGCAGGGCATGGTACCCGTACGCCTTGCGAAAGGCATCCAGCCTGCGGAGGATACGCTCCGGGGCCGCGGTTCTACCTGCGGGATCCGCCAGCCACGCCCTGAATGACGCCATGACAACCGGATCGTAGGTAATGGTCCGGGCATCCCCCAGCCGCTCCTTGCGCCACGCATCGACCTGCCGGGCCTTCAAGCCGGCCACATTACGCAATGCGGTGCGGGCATTGGCACGCACGGTCCGCGATGCCTGCAGATAGACAGCGGCCCCGGACGCGGCAAGCACCAGGATCATGACCAGAAATATTCCCAGCGGCGCCCAGGGACGAAGGTAACTGGTGGAAGAAAGACCTTTACGGTCCGGGGAGTCCGCGGAAGCACCGTCCAAAAGCGCCGCCGCGACCGTACCTTTTGCGGCATTGCTGCGCATGGCCACGTAGAAAAAGACGGCGGTCCCCAGCACAAACACCAGCCCCTTGACCGTTTGCCACACAATAATTGAGTCAAAGCCGGAAGAAAACCGCCCCAGAAAAAAATCCGTTCCGAGAATCCAGGCGGAGCCGAGAAGAAGATAAAGGCCGATGGTCAGCGCTATGTTTTTTCGTGCTGCGGACATGTGACCTTTTCAAAAGAGGAAGCAGATCAATTTCCAGTGGCAACCACAGCGGAGTCCCATAACGATCCAAAAACCGCGACTGAACCATGTAGAACCATCAAACTTCGTTCAATAATAAATGCTACACGACAACAAATCAAACATCGGCGCAAGCTTTTTCCCGCATTCACGAGACCACCATCATGGACAATGCTAACGAAAGCAGATCCATTGGCGGATTTAAGGCAAGGCTGGCGATGCCTGTTGATGAACACCGCTGAGGTGCAAAGGGACCACCTCGGAAGGGAAAGTGGTTCATGTAAAAGCGGAAGACAGGGGTTTGTGCAGCAGGATGACATCCTGGCCGATAAAAAAAATGTCGCAACCGGCCTGCTCCGCCCACCAGGCCAGGGTCCGGCTGGAAAAAAAACAGACATGGGTGGGATCCCGTCTGTAATGCCAGGTGGCGAAGGCCGCCCGGTCGCATATCAGCTTGGTCATCAGGCCCAGCCAGCCACCGGGCCGCAGCAAACCATGAAGTTGCGCAAGGACCGCACCGGGCCGATAGAGATGTTCCGCCACCTCGCTGGCGGTAATGAAGTCGTAACGCCCCTGCAGCACTCCACTGTCCGCCGCATAATAGGGATCGTAGAGAGCCATGTCATACCCCGCCTCGGCGAACATCAGCGACAGGGTCGGCCCGGGCCCGCTGCCAAAGTCCAATCCCCGCGCCGGGACCGGGACACGCTCTCGCATCGGTTCGAACAACCGCGACAGAAAGCGGCGGTAGCCCCTATCAGACGGATCGTTTTCATGCAGGTCATAGTGGGCTTTTTCCTCAGCCGGAGACAGACGGTCCGCTGGCGGAACAAACACAAGATCGCAACGGCGGCACTGACGGTAGGAACGGCGCTCGTCCCGATGGTAAAAATCAGTGTGTCCATGGCGGCACAGCGGGCAGTCTATCGACAATGGATACTCCGCAGAGGGAAAATGAACGCCTTTTGGCATACTATCGTATCGATCCGAAAACTGCGGATAAACACAGCATGGTTTCCGTACGGGAAGCAAGAAATTTATCTAGTATCCATCCGGAAACTCCGGATGGATACAGCGTAGTTTTCATATGGGAAACGAGCAATTTTTCGTTGTGGCAAGGAAATCAAGGGGTTGCGCGGAGGCGTACATCGGTACGCCGCACAAGCAAGCCTGCGGATTGACGCCGCCACGGCGGAAAAGGGCCGTTTCCGGATGGAAACTAAATGACAAGATTGAACAGGTAACCGACGAGCAGGATACCCACTCCGACGACGCCAATGAAGGTTGCGATGAGCCTCGGTTTGAGGACCTTGCGCAAAATCACCATCTCGGGGAAGGACAGAGCGATGACGCTCATCATAAAGGCCAGCACCGTACCCAGCGCGGCGCCCTTGCCGAGCAGCGCTTCGACCACCGGAATCATGCCGGCGGCGTTGGTGTACATGGGGATGCCGATCAACACAGAAACCGGCACCGACCACCAGGCGCTCTTGCCCATGATACCGGCCATGAAGTTTTCCGGCACGAAGCCGTGAATAGCAGCCCCGGCCAGAATGCCGATGACCACATACAGCCACACCCTGCCGACGATGTCCCGCACGGCGTCGAGGCCGAAACCGACCCGCTCTTCCCAGGTCATGGTCGTGTCAGGCGTTGCCGCGGCGTTGGCATGCATTTCCCGCACCCAGTCTTCCACATGACTTTCCAGTTTCAAGCGTCCGATGGTCCAGCC
Source organism: Syntrophotalea sp. (assembly GCF_050253115.1). Taxonomy (NCBI): domain Bacteria; kingdom Pseudomonadati; phylum Thermodesulfobacteriota; class Desulfuromonadia; order Desulfuromonadales; family Syntrophotaleaceae; genus Syntrophotalea; species Syntrophotalea sp. Next base: position 8,089 of record NZ_JBFWJQ010000080.1, on the reverse strand, counting down.
CGCTACCGTGGCGATGACGATGCCGGTAACGAAATACAGGGTGGCCACCTTCCAACCCAGCAGGCCGAACAGCAGCACCAGGGCAATTTCGTTGACCATCGGGGCGGAGATAAGGAAGGAAAAGGTTACCCCCAGCGGAATGCCGGCGGTGACGAATCCGATAAACAGGGGAACTGCCGAACAGGAGCAAAAGGGCGTTATCACACCAAGAAGGGCAGCCAGCACATTCCCGGTGCTTTCGCGCCTGCCGGCGAGGATTTTGCGCGTCCATTCCGGCGTGATGAAGCTGCGCAATATGCCGACGCCAAATACGACCAGAACCAGAAGCATCAACACCTTGGGGGTATCGTACAGGAAGAATTCCACCGCCGATCCCAAATGCGATTCCGCCCGCAACCCGAACAGGTCATAAGTCAGGAAACGTGAAAGGGGTAAAAGCTGGCGATAGAGCATGAACCATGCGACCAGCAACAGGCCGATTTTAATGCCGAGAAATTTACTGAAAAAATTGTTTGAAAGCGTGTCTTCGGTTACCGGAGACGCGCCGGATTGATTGTTCATGGATGAATCTCCTTCGGGTTTTGCACCGGGGTCTTTAAAATTTGGGCAAACGAAATGCGTACCCCTCGCCCCGGCTTGTATTGACGTATCGCTCTTATTCAGAGGATGCGCTACCACCATAGGCCATCGCCAGCACTTCGACCGGATGGTAAACGGGATATGGCAGGCAGTGCTTGAACTGCAAACGGCAACTCATGCAGTCCGTGACGATCGCCTGCGGATTATGAGCGTGAAATTTTTTCATCAGCGGTTCGCCCAGATCCAGCGACTTTTCATGGAAATGCTCTTTGAAGCCGAAAACCCCGCCCATGCCGCAACAGTCGTAATCGCTGCCGACGGCCTCGATGTCCAATTCCGGAATCAGTTTCAAAAGATCGAGGTAGGGACGCCCCATTTTCTGCTCCCGCAGATGGCAGGGAGCAAAATAGGCCATACGTTTCGGGATCGGTGCAAAATCGGTGGCGAGTTTGCCTTTATCGAGGAGATTTTTCAGGTAAACGCCGAAATCGAAAAGATGATCAGCCAGTTCAATCCGCGCCATGGGATCGATGCTGGCAAAATAGCCGTCATCCTTCAGGAGATGATGATACATGTTCTTTTTCAGATGCCAGAACTGCCCTTCTCCCTTTTCCGGGGCGGGCACCTTGAATTCATCGTCGGCCGCGTTCACCGATTTCTGAAATGTTTCTGAATAATAGGCTTTTTCCTTGAGCAGTTTTTTCAGAAAAAAACCGCAGGTGGGACAGGAATAAATCAGGTCGTTGCCGGCTTGACAGGTTTCGAGTAATTTTTTCATGTTGGCCTCGGCCAACTCCAGGGTACGTTTTCGGTCCCCTTCTGCCAGAAACGGCATGCCGCAGCACTGTTGGAGCGGGACAAACACCGTCGCTCCGTTGTGTTCCAGGATCTCCACCACGCTGCGCCCGATGGCGGGAAACAGATAGCCGGCGGTGCATCCGGCAAAGTAGGCAACCTGATGATTGCCTGATCGCTGCCGGTCCAGTCCCCGGCGCTTTGCCCACTGGAAGAAATTCTCCTTTGGAAAAGAAGGCAAATCCCGATCGGGGTGCAGGCGGAGGGCTTTACGCAGCAGGGGGCCGGAGACCTTGTTCGATTGCAGCGCCTTGACCAGATCGGGAAAAGCACCACACAGCCGGGCCATGCGCGGAACATCGTTGAGCAACCGGGTCGCCAGCGGCATCCCTTCCCGTTCGATAAAGCGGCTCTTGGCCTCCATGACATCCATGGGGATTTTCTGGCAGGGGCACAGCCCGCAGAGAGTGCAGAGTTCGGCCAGATAGCGGAGCTGTTCTTCCGTTATGGGTATGCCATCCTCATGCTCCTGGTCCCAGAGCTTGTAAAGCTCGAGAAAAAAGGCGCAATCTTCTTCCATCATGGTGCGGCAGGTATCGCAATCGGCACACAGTCGCATGACATCGCGAAGGATTTTTTGCGGGGTCTGTTTGTTCTTCTCGTCCGGGCTGTCCATCGTTTCACCTTTCTCCCATGGGGGACAATCTATATCCCTTTTTTCGGATATATTGACCGAAAATATTTATGAGCAGTACCTTTTTTCCATGGAATCCAGAAGCTTTTTGCGCCCCATGGCTCCTTCCCGGGTATTCGGAAGGTGACTTTCAAGCATATCCAGCAACTGGTCCACCAGAGTGTCGTGCCCCTTGGCCAGGGAATAAAGAACCCAGGTTCCGTCACGACGGTCTTCCAGCAGGCCGGCGTTTTTTAAAACGGCCAGATGGCGTGAGACTGTCGATTGCGGCAGGTCAAGAACCTGCATGATCTTGCACACGCACACCTCGCCTTCGAGGAGAAGGCAGATAATCTGCAACCGTGTCCGATGCGCCAATGCCTTGAATAGATCCGTCGTTTGCTTCAATTTAACTCGCTTTTAAAAAATTCAGCCAACTTTTCCCGAATTTCATCACGCACCCGCCGGTAGACGGCAAGCACCTCTTCGCTGCTTCCGGTGGCTTTGGGAGGGTCGTCAAACCCCATGTGCAACCGTTTGACTCCGCCCATGAAGAGCGGGCATTTTTCATTGGCGTCGCCGCACAGCGTGATAACGTAATCGAAACTCTGGCCATCGTATTTATTGAGATGATCCGAGGTTTGCGTGGTGATGTCGATACCGGTTTCGGCCATCACCTGCACCGCCTTTGGGTTCAGGCCATGCGGCTCGGTTCCGGCTGAAAACGCTTTGATTTTCCCTGCAAAATCATGATTGACCAATCCTTCGGCCATCTGGCTGCGACAGGAATTTCCAGTGCAAACAAACAAAACGCGCTTCATGAAATCTCCGGAGGTTCGCTGAAAAACATTGCCCGTCCTTTTCTGACAATGTTGCTGCAATGATGCATCCTCATAAAACCCTTTGGCCTTGCCCTGTTCGATACGACCGGCGGGTAAAATATCCGCGGATCTTTACCCTCGAAGGCATGGAGCAACCATATAATATCCTTATATCCGGTTTTTGGGATTTATTCAAGCACAAATCACATACCTGGAGGAAGAACGCCTGTCCCATTGACTAAAACAGCATGGCCCAAAGTCTCCGCAATCCGCGCGACTGCGCTTTCTTCCGTCAGCGGAGCAAAAGAATCTGTACACGTCGGATCAAGATGGGTTATCAATATCCGTCCAGAAACTCCGGATGGATACCATCCATAGTCGCCTGCTTTGCCCTGCTTAATAACACTGACCCTTGACACCTCTTACGGATGTTCAGAACCGGGTCTTGAAAAATCTGCTATCATAAAGGGCATGACAGCGTGGAAATGTGACATTATGTCTTTTCCCGACTTTTTTATATAAAACATGAACTCTCTGGTATCCATCTGGAAACTCCGGATGGATACAGGTTAGTTTTCATATGGGAATCGAGCAATTTTTCGTTGTGGCAAGGAAATCAAGGGGTTGCGCGGAGGCGTACATCGGTACGCCGCACAAGCAAGCCTGCGGATTGACGCCGCCACGGCGGAAAAGAGCCGTTTCCGGATGAAAACTCTCTGGTTTTTCAACCCCGGACAAATCGGATCCATGAACAAAGTTCTCATCATTTCAACCAATGCAAAGGCAACGGAGGCCTACCGCAAGGCGGTATCGACTTTGGGTTCGGAGTGTGAAGTCGCCAAAAGCATCGAGGAAATGCAGCAGATCCTACGGAACAGGCCCTTTAACGGCCTGATTCTGGATGTATTGACAGCGGTACGCGCGCCCCACAAGGACAAACCGACAATCCAGCGGTTTTCAGAAATCTATCCGACGTTTCGTGCGCGATGGGATGAAAAAAACCGTAAAATCCGCGGCATGGTCCTGGGACGCAGTCTGGACAAGGCCGACCCTCTGGGAGCCTTTCTGGAAATGTTCTGCCGTCACCGCCCTGCGCGGGTATGCCGGGTCACGCCCCGATATCGAATCCATTTCAACGTTTTGTTGAGCAGGGACGCGAATTGCGCCGAGGCGCAGGCGGAAAAAACCGTCACCCTCGACATCTCTCGGGGAGGCTGCTTTTTAATATCAAATCAAGACTGGCAGGGCACGAAAACGGCCTGGGTGCGCTTCAGGGACATACCCCGGATTCCGCCGGTGCAGGTTGAAATACGCCATTTCTGTGCCTGGGGACATGCCATGCAGGTGCCGGGAATCGATGTGGAATTCCAGCAGATGGATCCGCTGCATCTGGAAACTATCTGCAGACATTTCCCGATATCCACGGCAACGGACTTATGAAAAGAGCCGATACGCTTTTTACCGGAACCGGAAGCCCGGGACATTGCCTGCAGCGCTGGAAGCTACTGAAAAAGAAAAGTAAGTGGTTGGCCAAATGGCATATAAATGCTATTGTGCGCCGTTGAAAAACCCATGGTTCGAAAAGCGCGGGCGGCATGCATGCGCCCATTCATCCAATGATCAACATGGCCGATTCAGGGCATGTCACATATAAACTATGCGTAAAAAAAATTCATTACCATCGGATGGTCCGGGCGGTTGGCGAGGTTTTCAGTCCGGGTTGCAGAATCAAGGCGGAATGCGGCTGAACGTACGCAGGAATCCACAGGTTGGGTCATTGCGCAAACGTCGCATCGGCAGAAAAATCTGCGCCTTCGCCCTTATGTTTTCCGCGGGAGTGTTCGGCTGCCAGTCGCTGATCAAGAGTGACGTGGCCAAAAACATGGTAACTGCTACCGCAGCGGCGCCCGTGCCGCAAAGTGCCCCGGCAATCTCCGGCAAAAACGATATTCGCAGACTGCTGGACCGGCAGTCTTTTGACAATCTGACAGATGGACGTCTGCAACTGCACCTCGGTCAGCAGACCCTGCAGATCGAGACCAGCCTGGACCAGGACCTGCAGAATTACCTGCTGTCCAACATGGACCGCAAAAATTCCCGGGATATCGGCATCGTGGTCATGGATGCCGACACCGGCCGCATCCTTGCCATGGCGGGCTATGACAAGACCGGAACCGCCGGCAATCCCTGCCTGCGCAGCAACTTCCCGGCCGCGAGCATTTTCAAGATCGTAACCGCGGCTTCGGCGGTCGACATTTGTAACTACTCCGCCGATTCAACCATGCGTTTCAATGGCTACAAACATACCCTTTACAAGCAGCAACTTACCCAAAAGGTCAACAAGCACACCAACACGGTTTCCTTCAAAGAAGCCTTTGCACAATCAATCAACCCGGTTTTCGGGAAACTCGGGGAGCACAGTCTGGGAAAAACGGTCCTGGCGAGAACCGCCGAAACGTTCCGGTTCAATGAAACCATCGACTTTGACATGACCCTGCAGCCGAGTCACTTCCAGATCACCGACGATCCTTACAACTGGGCTGAAATCGCCAGCGGCTTCAACCGCGATACCACCATTTCCCCACTGCACGGGGCGATCATGGTATCCGCGGTCCTGAATCAGGGGCGTAGCGTGAAGCCATCCCTTGTCGATCGCATACTCGACAGTAAAGGCAATCTTCTCTATCAGGGCAGGCAATCCCCCGATTGTCAGATCATGTCCCCGAAAGCGGCGGCGGTTCTCGGCCAGATGATGGAAGCCACCATCACCTCGGGCACGGCCCGCAAATCATTCCAGGGCCACGATAAGGACGAGATCCTGTCACAGCTTCAGATCGGTGGCAAAACCGGGTCGATGGACAACCAGACCCACGACATCCGCTATGACTGGTTCGTCGGTTTTGCCAGAGCGCTGAGCGGCAAGGCCAATCTGGCCGTCGCCGTCCTCGTGGCCCACGAGGATTACATCGGCACCCGCGCCGGCCAATATGCGCGCATGGCGATGACTCAATATTTCAAGAAAATGTTCAGCACCGCCGCGGATCGATCCGCCACCGCCGGCATCCTCAAACATGCTGAAACGGCAGGGAATCAGCCGTAACGCAATGCCTTTGCATGGTTTCGCATGTGGAAAGGTAATTCTCATGAGCTGCTGAAAGCAGATTTTCATCGAGAACAATGGTGGTGTAATCGGATTTTTGGGAAAGAATCTTCCCGGCCTTGATGTTGGCGGAAGGGTCGCCGTGCTTTTCCTGCCCGGTGTATCTGAACGTGGAGTAGGTTGACTGCAGCTTTGCCTCCAGATCCAGCCAGGCCGACAGCGCCTCCAGCAGCCTCCCGGGGCGCTGGATCATATCCCCGGATTCGATAAAAAATCCCGGGATCTTTGTCCGTTTTGCGTAATTGCCAAGGGTTTGCAGCCGTTGATTGTAATAGCTGAAAACCGCAACCGGATCGGTATGCCAGGCTACATTTTTCAGCGTATGGCCCATATGGATAATGCTTTTTACCGCTTCGGCCGGCGGCCTGAGCAGGAATATTTTTTTGATATGGGGATGGTCGCATATGCTGGGGGAAAGGATTTGCGCATCGTGCAGCATTTTATCCAGCGCAAATCGTCCGACAGGGCTTTTTTCCCCACGCTGCTGGAGCTGGTGCCGCAGCCAGAGAAGATCAACAGGAGTTTCATAGGACTGGTGCATCTCGGCATAACCGCAAATACGGGGATGACTGCCAAGAATATGCGAGAGCAGCGTCGACCGGCTTCGCATGTGGCTCAGAATGAATACATAGTCCTTTCTGCCCCATAAAACCCAGGGATGCCGTAAACTCTTACAGACAAGTTTTTTAAGTTTTTTCCGAAACTTCATCTGTTTCATCCAAAATATCCGTTCCAATCACCGGCAAAGCTCCGGAGGACAGGATTTCCGGTGTGCGGACACTGTATCCGAAACGCGCCGCCCGTTTTTCAAAACATCGCGCGAAACATACGGCTTTTATTCCCCAGCCCCTCACACCCTGGCAGTCTGCGTGCCACTGTTGCAGGTATTTTGCATTGATGTCGGTGCGAACCTGCTGATCAAAGGGAAACCTGTCGACACCGAGCCAATCGCAAAGCTTGTCAACATGAAACGCGGGACACCGGACAAATTCTTCATAACGCAGGATCCGCACATGATCAAGAATGACCATATCCAGGATAAATCGCTCATGACAACGCAAATGGTGTTCAATGAGGGCGGGAATGCTGGAATGACACCATTTGCGGGTTGCATAAGCTACCGCAAGCGGATGGCGCAGCACAACGATAAACCGGCTGCCGGGAAACAATTTCTGCAAAAACCGGGTGCGCACCAGATTCGGCGGAGATTTCTCCAGAAGCACGGGTTTGGAGACATCCCAATGCGGCCGCCACTGTTCGTACAAAAGCTTGGCGTTTTCAGGCGTGGCCAGGGGATGGTCATCCGCCATACAGCTGGCCTTGTGGAATCCGAAACGACCCGGACCGCCGAACACCCTGGCGGCAGGATAAACCGTCTGCAGATGCTGCCCTTCGTCTTCCGGCACGCCGGTATCCCGGAAACCGGAAATATCCGGGTGCGAGCGCAGGATATCGTGCAGCAGGGAAGTGCCGCTGCGATGCAGACCCGCGATAAACACCATGCGTTTTTCGGATATTTCGGCGTCATGCGGCATGGCATTCCCCCATTACACGGTCAGCGTCGCCGTGAAACCTGCCAAGGGTTTTTCGGGGTAAAAACTGTGAACGACGAGATGTTCAGTGGCGGCAAGCGTCGCGCAAAACCCGAACCAGTTCTCGTACAGCGCCATGACCTCCGAGGGGGCACTGTACAGGCGACTTTTTCGGCCAAGCCGCCTGTAGCGCTGGCAAAACAGACGGAAACGCCCGCTGGCCAGGAGGCGCCATGTTCTGCGACGCCGCTGCAGACAACGTCGGCAAAGTACCTCCGGGCACTCCCGGAGTGTCAATATAAGCAGTTCGCCACACGATGCCAGCATGCCGATGATCGGATCCGACGCATAATCGGGAAAACCCTGGTCCATCAACCTCAGAATATCGTAATGCAGCACCAGATTGGATATTTGCGTCTCAGGCGAATCGGACATATGCATGGCATCCCTGAAATGCCAGAATGCGAGGTCGCCCATTTTCAAACGGTTCTGCAAATCGGGCAGCAACCCCCGCCGCAGTTTTTTCATC
>NZ_JBFWJQ010000079.1:0-11844 GCF_050253115.1 Syntrophotalea sp. | reverse complement strand
AGAACCCCCAGAAATCATTTATTTCCAACCGCCGAAACGAAAAAGAGGTCCAAAGAGCGTTCATACAACCCTAAATGGTCATGAACACGGTCGGTTCGAATGCGGGTCATGAATAAACCGGGCTAAGGATAAAAACCCTATGCCTTTGACCTTATCTGCGTTCAGAAAAAGATTTTAAAGCCTTTGACTTCCGCGGCGCGCGCTGCTCGCTTATATCTTATAATACTCCCGATACCATTTCACGAATTTCTCAACCCCCTCCTCTATCGGCGTAGCCGGCTTGAAGCCGACATCCTGAACCAGGTCGTCCACATCGGCGTAGGTGGCGGGAACGTCGCCGGGTTGAATCGGCAGGAGGTTTTTCTGCGCTTTTTTCCCCAGGGCTTTTTCCAGGGTTTCGATGAGGTGCATCAGCTCGACCGGGCTGTTGTTGCCGATGTTGTAGTTGCGGTAAGGGGCCGCGCTGGTGCCGGGATCGGGGGTGTCGCTCGACCAGTCGGGGTTGGGGGCGGCGGTGTTGTCGGTGACGCGGACGACGCCTTCGACGATATCGTCGATGTAGGTGAAGTCGCGTCGCATTTTACCGTAGTTAAAGACGTCGATGGGACGGTCTTCGAGGATGGCTCTGGTAAACAGGAACAGCGCCATGTCGGGACGCCCCCAGGGGCCGTAGACGGTGAAGAAGCGCAGCCCCGTAGTCGGCAGCCGGTAGAGGTGGCTGTAGGTGTGCGCCATCAGCTCGTTGGCTTTCTTGGTGGCGGCGTAGAGGGACACGGGGTGGTCGACGTTGTGGTGGATGGAAAAGGGCATGCGGGTGTTGGCACCGTAGACGGAGGAGGATGAGGCGAACACCAGGTGCTGCACGTCGTTGTGGCGGCACCCTTCGAGGATGTTCATGAAGCCCACCAGGTTGCTGTCGACGTAGGCGTGGGGATTCTCCAGAGAGTAGCGCACACCGGCCTGCGCGGCGAGATTGACGACTTTACCGAAGCGCTCTCCGGCAAAGAGGGCTTCCATGCCGGGGCGATCTTCGAGGCTCATCTGCACGAAGCGAAACGCGGGGTGGTCGGTGAGCTGCGCCAGGCGGGCCTGCTTGAGACTGACCTCGTAGTAGTCGTTGAGGTTGTCGAGGCCGACGACCTGGTCGCCGCGGGCGAGGAGGCGCCGGGTGAGGTGGAAACCGATGAAGCCGGCGGCGCCGGTGACGAGTATTTTCTGCATGCCTTGGGTTCTCTTCCGGGGTTGCGGGTTTTGGGACCGATGGGACTTTATAGGACGGATGGGACCTATGGAAATCTTTTTGCATCGGACATTGCAATATAGCGTATTTTGCGAGAGAAATTAAGTGGTTCGGCGCAAATATTTCGGACTGGGTGGCTTATTCGCTGAAATTTATGTATTTTTAGGCACTTTCATCAAAGGAGGGGATTGTGTCTGAACCTTATACCATTCATCATCACGGCGCCCGCGAGGGGGTGACCGGATCCTGCCATGAGCTGCGTCTGGACGGTGGCGCGGGAATCCTGATCGACTGCGGTCTTTTTCAGGGCGAAGACGAGCAGACACGCGGCGAAGGGCGGTTGGAGATCGATTTTGAGACGGGGCATCTCAAGGCGCTGGTGGTCACTCATGTGCATATCGATCATGTGGGGCGCATTCCTTATTTGCTGGCGGCGGGATTCGACGGACCGATCATCTGCAGCGAACCGTCGGCGGTGCTGCTGCCGCTGGTGCTGGAGGATGCGGTCAAAATAGGCTTTACCCGCGACCGGCGCCTGGTGGAGAAGTTCATCGCCCACATCAAAAACCGCATCGTCGCCCTGCCCTATGGCCAATGGCATCCGATCGAAACCGGAGTGGACGCACCACGGCTGTCGGTCAAACTGACACCGGCCGGGCACATTCTGGGATCGGCCTACGTCACCTGCCGCATCCAATCCGAAGGTTCCACCACGGACAACGGACCACGGACAAAAAACAGCCTCCACATCCTCTTCTCCGGCGACCTGGGCGCCCCCTACACGCCGCTGCTGCCGGCGCCGCGCGCACCGTACCGAGCCGATCTGCTGGTGCTGGAGAGCACCTACGGCGACCGGGTGCACGAGGGGCGCAGAGAACGCCACCAACGTCTGCGGGAAGTCGTGGAGCGGGCGCTGGCGGATCGCGGGGTGATCCTGGTACCGGCGTTCAGCATCGGCCGCACCCAGGAGCTGCTGTACGAACTGGAGGAAATCATCCATCGCAACCGTGCGCGTTTTGCCGCCAAAGGGCTGCCGTGGGAGGAGCTGGAGATCATCGTCGATTCGCCGCTGGCGTCCCGTTTTACCGAGGCTTACCGCAAGCTGCGCCCGTTCTGGGATGCGGAGGCGCGCGCCAGGGTACGGGCTGGGCGCCATCCGCTGGCGTTTGAGCAGCTGACCACGGTAGACAGCCATGATAATCATCTGCATACGGTGGGCTATCTGAAAAAGCATTTGCGCCCCTGTATCGTGATTGCGGCGAGCGGCATGTGCGCCGGCGGGCGCATCGTCAATTACCTGAAAGCGCTTCTGAACGAAAAGTCAACCGATGTGCTGTTCGTCGGCTATCAGGCGGCGGGGACGCCGGGGCGCGACATCCAGAAATACGGCCCGCGCGGCGGCTACGTGGTGCTGGACGGGCGCCGCTACGACATCCGCGCGCAGGTTCACACCCTGAGCGGCTACTCGGCCCACGCCGACCGCAAGGATCTCGTCAATTTCGTGCGCCGCATGCGCCACAGACCGCAGAAGGTGCGGCTGGTGCACGGCGAAGCGCAGGCCAAGGCTGCGCTGGCCAAGGAGCTGGAGGCGTTGGGGGTTGAGGTGGATTGACGGGCGAGCTCCCCCCTCCCATCCTCCCCCCGCTGGGAGGAGGAGCAATTCACTCCCTCTCCCAGCGGGAGAGGGTCGGGGTGAGGGAGACGAAGGCTTTTCCCACATTGACCGCCTCCGCTTCACCACTTATAATGTCAGAAAAAGTCAACGACATTCAAGGAGAGTTTCCATGTCTCAAATTACTGCCCGCCTTCCCGATGAAACGGTTTCGGCACTTGACCGCGCGGCGAAGAGTCTGCACCGCACTCGCGCCGACATTATCCGCCAGGCGATTGAAGCGTACCTGGAGGATTTCGATGACCTGAGTCTGGCTGTGGAACGCTTGCGCGACCCCTGCGACGAAACCGTAAACTGGCAAGAGGCGCGCCGTGCCCTACTCGCTGACGATTAAGAAAAGCGCCCTCAAGGAAATGCAGGCGCTGCCCAAAGCCGATCGCACCCGACTGGTGGCAGCGATCGACGCACTGGCCGAGAATCCTCACGTCGGCAAACTGCTCAAAGGAAATTTTTCCGGTCTGCGGCGCCTGCGCGTGGGAGTATATCGGGTGGTTTACGAAATCAACGAGGGTCAGGTCAGAATTCTCGTACTGCGCGTGGCTCATCGCAAAGAAGTTTACCGGTAGCGGCAAGCTCCCCCCTCCCAACCTCCCCCCGCTGGGGGGAGGAGCAATTCACTCCCTCTCCCAGCGGGAGAGGGTTGGGGTGAGGGAGTCCAAGGGAGAGGGTTGGGGTGAGGGAGTCCAAGGGAGAGGGTCGGGGTGAGGGAGCGAGGAGCTAAGCAAAATGTCTCTGGAGAAGCTTGCGCAACGCTGAAGAAACCCGCCCCCGATCGGCGCCCGCAAGTGCCCCGGCTTTTCTGAGGACAAGTTTCTCATCCAGGGTAAAGAGCTTCATTCTGACGATGGAGGGGGCCGGCAGACCGGCTGCATCCAGATTCTCGATTTCAACATCGAGAGGCCAGTCGGAATTTCTGGCGCTGGTAATCATTGCCATGACCGCCTGGCCGACCGGCCGGTTAAATATCGCGGCATCAGATAGAACCAGCGCCGGACGGCGTTTTGTGGTGGCACGGTCGGTAAAAGGAAAAGGCACCACCACGACATCGAAGGCCTCATAGATCATGATAAGCCTCTTCATCCGCGCTAGATTCCCACTCGGTCAGCGTGCCTTCCAGCGCCCGGGTAAAGGCCAGATCAACGGGGCGGGCCTTGCGCAGGGTGATGTGATCGTTTTCGATGTCGAAAGCGATGGCGTCGCCGGCGTCCAGATGCAGAGCACGACGGACAGGTTCGGGGATGGTCGCCTGGTATTTTGAAGTGAGCTTGCTGGTCGATGTCTGCATTGTTGAACCTTCCCTGAATCGGTGATGAGTGAGGCGTGAAGAGTGAAGAGAAAAAGCGTAATAAACTGATTTTGTTCACGGCCCCACGCCTTACTCTTCACCCCTCACCCCGTGAAGCCTGTAATGCCGCTTCAAATCGGCAGTTCCCTGACGATCTCACGGATCCAGACCTCCATCAAGATGTTCGCCTGGCAATACACAGGTAATACTACCATTACCTCGACGGTGCGGCAAGCTCCCCCCTCCCAACAGCTCCCCCCTCCCAACCTCCCCCCGCTGGGGGGAGGAGCAGGGTTTTCCCCCTCTCCCAGCGGGAGAGGGTTGGGGTGAGGGAGTCGAAGGAAGAGGGCCGGGGTGAGGGAGTCCAAGGAAGAGGGCCGGGGTGAGGGAGCGCGAAGTGGGGAAAATTTCCGACTCATCCGTTGAAGATTACTGATTTTGCCGCTACTATTGAGTGATTTCGCTGAATCCGGCCCTTCACCCACAAAGAATCTACAATCTGCCCTGAATCATATCGAGGTTTTTCCATGATTGTCCCCGTCATCCTGTCCGGCGGAGCCGGAACCCGTCTATGGCCTCTGTCGCGCGAACTCTACCCCAAACAGCTGCTGCCGCTGGTCGGCGATCACACGATGCTGCAGGAAACGGCGCTGCGCCTTGAGGGAGTGCGCGATCTGGCCGCGCCGCTGGTGGTGTGCAACGAGGCGCACCGCTTCATGGTGGCGGAACAGCTGCGCCAGGTCGGATGCCCCGCCTCGACTATTATTCTGGAGCCTGTGGGGCGCAACACGGCACCGGCAGTCGCGGTGGCGGCCCTGCGTGCCATGGCTGAAGGCGATGATCCGCTGCTTCTGGTGCTGCCGGCCGACCATGTGATCGAGCGCCCGGAGGCGCTGCGGCAGGCGGTCGGCCTTGGAGCGCCGGCAGCCGAGGAAGGCGGCCTGCTGACCTTCGGCATCGTGCCGACCGCACCGGAGACGGGGTATGGGTATATTAAAGGCGGTCCGTTGTCCGTAGTCCGTGGTCCGTTGCAGGAAGAACCCGATGGGACGAATCGCCCACCAACAGTTGACCGGTCTTCAACAACGGACAACGGACAACGGACCGCGGACAGGTTTGACAACGGACAACGGACAACGGACAAAGAACATATTAAAGGCGGTCCGTGGTCCGTGGTCCGTGGTCCGTTGCAGGAAGAACCCGATGAGACGAATCGCCCACCAACAGCGGGCAGAGGCTCAACAACGGACAACGGACAACGGACCGCGGACTGGTTTGACAACGGACAACGGACAACGGACAGGTTTGACAACGGACAACGGACAACGGACAGGTTTGACAACGGACCGATCCTCTCCGTCTCCCGGTTCGTCGAAAAACCTGACCGCGCTACGGCGGAACAATACCTGGCGGCGGGCGATTACTACTGGAACAGCGGCATGTTCCTGTTCAAGGCTTCGAGCTATCTGCGCGAACTGGAGAAATTCGCCCCGCAGATGGTCGCCTGCTGTCGTGATGCGCTGGACAGGGCGCAGCGCGACCTGGATTTCACCCGCCTCGATGCCGAGGCGTTTGCGGCCTGCCCGAGCGATTCCATCGACTACGCGGTGATGGAGAAGACGGCTGATGCGGCGGTGATTCCCCTCGACGCCGGCTGGAACGACGTGGGCTCCTGGTCGGCGCTGTGGGAGGTCGGCGAGCGAGACGAGAACGGCAACGTCACCCGGGGCGACGTGCTGACGCAGAACAGCCGCAACTGCTACCTGCACGCCGAGCAGCGCCTGGTGGCGGCGGTGGGGCTGGAGAACCACGTGGTGGTTGAAACCGCCGATGCGGTGCTGGTCGCGCCGCGTGACCAGGTGCAGGACGTCAAGGCGATCGTGCAGCAGCTCAAAGCGCGCGGGCGCGACGAGGCGCTGCTGCACCGCCGCGTCAACCGCCCCTGGGGCGCGTACGAGGGGCTGGCGAGCGATGCGCGCTTTCAGGTGAAGCGCATCACGGTGGCGCCGGAAGCGAGCCTGTCGCTGCAGCTGCACCACCACCGCGCCGAGCACTGGATCGTGGTCAAGGGCACGGCGCGGGTGACCCGCGGCGAGGAGACCTTCCTGCTGTCAGAGAATGAATCCACCTACATCCCGCTGGGCGTCCCCCACCGCCTGGAAAACCCGGGCAAGATCGCGCTGGAAATGATCGAGGTGCAGAGCGGGAGTTACCTGGGCGAGGATGATATTGTGCGGTTTGAGGATCGGTATGGCCGCTAACGCGGCCGTCAGTTGTCAGTTGTCAGTTGTCAGTTGTCAGTTGTCAGTTGTCAGTTGTCAGTTGTCAGTTGTCAGTTGTCAGTTGTCAGTTGTCAGTTGTCAGTTGTCAGTTGTCAGTTGTCAGTTGTCAGTGAAATTGTGACCGTCAACACATCAAAAATACAAGGGTTTTCTCCACCGGACCACAGACCACAGACCACGGACCACGGACCACGGACCACGGACCACAGACCACAGACCACGGACCACGGACCACGGACCACGGACCACGGACCACAAACCACGGACCACGGACCACGGACCACGGACCACGGACCACGGACCACGGACCACGGACAACGGACCACGGACAACGGACAACAAACCACAGACAGGTTCCAACAATGACACGAAGCAATTTCCAATCCTTGCGGGTTTATCGCCTGGCTGAAGATTTGGCCGATCTTCTATGGACAATCGTTGCACAATGGCCTCCTATGGCGAAAAATACTTTAGGCTATCAACTGGTTCGCGCAGCAGACAGTGTTGGCGCAAACATCGCTGAAGGTACCGGTCGAGGCAGCTTTCAGGACAACCGCCGGTTTGTAAAAATTGCCAGAGGCTCCCTGGCAGAAGTCCAGCACTGGTTACGGCGAGCCTATAAAAGAAACCTTCTTTCGCCTGAACATACAGAAAAAATCAACCAGATTCTCCAGGAGCTTTTACCTAAGATCAACGCGTACCTTAAATCCATAGGACAACAGCCAGCATGAGCAGACAACGGACAACGGACAACGGACAACGGACGCCCTTAACCTGCTTCAAAGCCTACGACATCCGCGGGCGGCTGCCGGATGAGTTGAATGAGGAGATTGCCTGGCGGATCGGGCGGGCTTATGCTGAGTTTCTGCGGCCGCGGAAGGTGGTCGTGGGGCGTGATGTGCGCCATTCGAGTGCGGGGCTGAGCGAGGCTTTATGCCGGGGGCTGAGCGAGGGCGGAGTGGATGTGTACGACATCGGCTTGTGCGGCACCGAGGAAGTCTATTTTGCGACTTTTTATGGCGGGATGGACGGCGGCATCATGGTCACCGCGAGCCACAACCCCATGGACTACAACGGCCTCAAGCTGGTGCGGGAGGGGGCGCGGCCCATCAGCGGCGACAGCGGCCTGAACGAGATCCGCAGGCTCGCGGAAGTGGCCGATTTCGGCGCGCCGGAACAAACGGGCGCGGTGCATGAGTACGACGTGAAAGGCCCTTATATCCGTCATCTGCTCGGCTATATTGAGTTGCCGACGCTCAGGCCGGTGAAGATAGTGGTCAACGCCGGCAATGGCTGCGCCGGCCCGATCCTCGATCTGCTGGAGGCGCAGCTGCCCTTCGAGCTGATCAAGGTGCATCACGCGCCCGACGGCAGCTTCCCTCACGGCATCCCCAACCCGCTGCTGCCGGAGAATCGTGCTGCGACGGCGGAGGCGGTGCGCGCCCATGGCGCCCTGCTCGGTCTGGCGTGGGACGGTGATTTCGACCGCTGCTTCTTCTTCGATGAAAACGGCGACTTCGTCGAAGGCTATTATATTGTCGGCCTGCTGGCGGCCAACATCCTGCAGAAGGTTCCCGGCGCCCGCATCATTCACGATCCGCGCCTGACCTGGAATACCATCGAGATGGTACGCGAGACGGGTGGCGAGCCGATCATGAGCAAGACCGGCCACGCTTTCATCAAGGAGCGCATGCGCAAAGAGGACGCGGTGTACGGCGGCGAGATGAGCGCCCATCATTATTTCCGCCACTTCGCCTACTGCGACAGCGGCATGATCCCCTGGCTGCTGGTGCTGGAGCTGATGTGCCGCGAGCAGAAGACGCTGTCGCAGCTGGTCGGCGAACGCATGGCGCGTTTTCCGGCGAGCGGCGAGATCAACCGCACCGTGCAGGATCCGGCGGCGGTTATGGCGGCTGTGGAAAAAACATACGCAGACGAGGCCCGGGAGGTCGACCACACGGACGGACTGGCGATGGAGTTCGACCGCTGGCGTTTCAACCTGCGCATGTCCAACACCGAGCCGGTGCTGCGCCTCAACGTGGAGAGCCGCGGCGATGAAAAGCTGATGCGGGTGAAGACGGAGGCGCTGCTGGCGATGGTGGGTGGGGAGAGGTAGAAAAGACCACTCGGAGCTTCCCGCCCCCCCTCCCAACCTCCCCCCGCTGGGGGGAGGAGCTATGAGAGTCCCCTCTCCCAGCGGGAGAGGGTCAGGGTGAGGGAAGGTTTTTTCCGTTTAAGGAGATCTGCAAATGGCATCACGCGATGAACTTGTCAAAGAACTGGCGGAGGATGTGCAGCAGCGCTTCGGTGCCAATGTTCCCCTTGACCAGGCGCCGTCCGGCGAGCTCAACAGCTACCTGGCAGAGCGGGTCGGGGCGATGATCGACAAGCTGCCCGATCCCTATCAGACCCTGATCGCGGACTGGCCGGGAGAGGCGCATCAGCTCGACCTGGCCTGGTGGGAGAGCGAACCGACCCCGCGCCAGATCGTCCTCGGCCTGGCCGCCGCCATCCTCGAACTCGAAACGCGCGAATACCTCGACCTGCCACGGTAGGGGCCTGGAGGGCCCCCCACCCGTCACGCCCCACCCGTCACGCCCCACCCTCCACACCTCTTCCACCCTCCCCCCTTTAAATCTGCGACAAGCTGGTATACTGAGCTAATGAGGGTGCTGGAAAAACCTGGTTGATACCAGAAAGGGGGTTTATCCATGAACAAAAATATCGGCAAATTCGGCATCGGCGGCAAACGGAAACGCACGCCTACCAGCGAAGATCCCTATATGCCCGCAGAGGGGCACAAGGAGCCGGCGATCTGCGAGAGCTGCCAGGCGCTTTACCGCAACAAGCGCTGGTATCTTGACCCCGCCGAAGCGCAAAAGGCTCTGAACGACAGCGGTGTGAATCGCGTCACCTGCCCGGCCTGCCGCAAGATCAGCGAGCATTATCCCGAAGGCATCGTCACTCTGAGCGGCAGCTACCTCTGGAACCATGAGGAGGAGATCCGCAACATTCTACGCAACGAGGAGAGCAAGGCAACGTCCAAGAACCCCCTGGAGCGCATCATGCGCATGGAACGGGAGGGGGATGATATGGTGATCGAGACCACGGAGGAAAAACTGGCCGAGCACCTGGGGCGCGCCCTGCACAGCGCCCATCAGGGCGATCTCCAGGTGGACTGGACCGACGACCACAACGTCTGCCGGGTTCAGTGGCGGCGCGACTGATCCGGCTTGTTCGTGAACCGCTATCGACAGATCGAACACACCGCTGACCTCGGCCTGGAGATCTGGGGCGATTCCCGCAGCGAGCTTTTTGCCCAGGCCGCCTGTGCGCTGCGCGAGGTGATCGTGGCCGACGCGCCGGTGAGCCCTCGCGAGACACAGCAAATCGAGGTCAGCGGCTCCGACGACGCCGAGCTGCTGGTGGCCTGGCTGTCGGAGCTGCTGTTTCTGTTCGAGTGCCGGGGGTTTCTGCCCGCCGATTGCGAGCTGGAGTTCGGCGAGGGGTTCCTGCGCGCCCAGATCAAAGGCGAACCCTTCGACCCGCAGCGCCACCCGCTGGAGCGTGAAGTCAAGGCGATCACGCATCATCAGGTGCTGGTGGAGGAGAAGGGCGGGCAGTGGCATGCGCGGGTTTATGTCGATATATAATCCAAAAAGCTAAAAAGCTTGAACCACCGAGAGCACAGAGAACACTGAGAAAACAAAAAAGCTTAGGGTAGAAACACAGAAGATCTGAAGTTCAGAAGTAGAAGATTTTTTTCTCAGATTTTCCTCTGTGCTCTCTGTGCCCTCTGTGGTTCAAAAAAAGGTTTTCACCCATGCCCATCAAGCTCCAACAGATCGACCCGTGCCGCTGGCGCATCCCCCGCGAAGGGAAGATGCGGGTTGAGGGGCTGGTGTTTGCCGATCGGGCCATGATGGAGGTGCTGCAGAAGGAGCAGGCGCTGGAGCAGGTGCGTAATGTGGCGACGCTGCCGGGTATTGTCGGCCGCTCCATCGCCATGCCCGATATCCACTGGGGCTACGGCTTCCCCATCGGTGGGGTGGCGGCGTTTGATCCGGAGAATGGCGGCGTGGTGTCTCCGGGTGGGGTGGGTTACGACATCAACTGCGGGGTACGGCTGCTGCGCAGCGAGCTGGAATCTGAGGAGATTCGCCCCCACCTCAGGGAGCTGGCGGATGCGCTGTTTCGCAATGTGCCCTCCGGGGTCGGCTCGCATCGCCGCGATCTGAGCCTGGCGCCCCGTGAAACGCGCAAGGTGCTGGAGCAGGGTGCGGCCTGGGCGGTGAAAAACGGTTTCGGTTCCGCGCAGGATCTCGATCACATCGAGGAGCGCGGCACCATCGCCGGCGCCGATCCGGAGGTGATCTCCGAGCGCGCCCTGGAGCGCGGACGCAATCAGCTCGGCACGCTGGGCTCGGGCAATCATTTCCTTGAAGTGCAGCGGGTCGACGAGGTGCTTGATTCCGAAGCTGCGAACGCTCTGGGGCTTTTCGAGGATCAGGTGACGGTCTCCATCCATACCGGCAGCCGTGGGCTTGGCTACCAGGTATGCGACGATCATCTCAAGATGATGCTGCGCGCGGCTGCCAAATACGGCATCGAGCTGCCGGACCGCCAGCTGTGCTGCGCGCCGCTGGAGAGCCCTGAAGGGCGGCAGTACCTGGCGGCGATGGCCGGGGCAGCCAACTTCGCCTTTGCCAACCGCCAGCTCATCACGCACTGGGTGCGTGAAACGTTCGAGCAGGTGCTGCAGGCCGGGCCCTCGCAGCTGCGCATGGGCCTGATCTACGATGTGTGCCACAACATCGCCAAGTGGGAAACGCATCAGGTCGAGGGACGCGCGCGGCGGTTGTGCGTGCATCGCAAGGGGGCCACCCGCGCCTTCCCTCCGGGGCATGCCGAGACGCCGGCGCTCTACCGCGAGGTGGGGCAGCCGGTGCTGATCCCCGGCGATATGGGGCGCTGCTCCTATGTGCTGGTGGGCACGGAAGATGCGTTCAACGAGACGTTCGGTTCGACCTGCCATGGTGCGGGCCGGGTCCTGTCGCGCCACGCCGCCAAGAAGATGGCCCGCGGACGCGACATTCCAGCCGACCTGGCCGCGCAGGGAATTCTGATTCGCGCCGCCGGCCGCGCCACCATGGCGGAAGAGATCTCCGAGGCGTACAAGGATGTCTCGGAGGTGGTGGAAGTGGTGCGCCGCGCCGGGATCGGCCGCATTGTGGCGCGGCTGGTGCCGATGGCGGTGGTTAAAGGGTGATGGCGTCGCAAAAACTCACCAACTGCTGCGTTGCTGCAATTGCTCTCGCTGCTTCGACGTACGTAAGTACGCCTCATTGCTCGACAATCGCGCGCC
>NZ_JBFWJQ010000078.1:0-11920 GCF_050253115.1 Syntrophotalea sp. | reverse complement strand
AACAAGAGCCAGGGAGGGCGACACAATGCTGGTATTGACCCGCAAATCCGAAGAAGGATTTCTCATCGGTGACGACATCCGCGTGACCGTGCTTGAAGTCAAGGGCGGCGCGGTGCGGCTGGGGATCGAAGCCCCCGCCGACAGGAAAATCTATCGGCAGGAGGTCTTCGACCGCATCTGCCGGGAAAATGAGGAGGCCGCCCAGTGGAACCCGTCCGATCTGGATGCCTTGAGCGAGAGTCTGAAAGGTGTCAAGAAAAAATGAAAACATTGACAGGAACCCGCTTCGGCGACATCGAGTACGATCCTGAGCAGACGATGCAGTTCCCCGAAGGGCTGATCGGCTTTCCCCATCTGCACCACTTTATCGTCATGCCGCAGTCCAAGCCCGGCCCTCTGTTCTGGATTCAGAGCGTGGAGGATCCGGCCCTGGCTTTTGTCCTTACCGATCCCAGCGGTTTTTTCCTCGACTATGCCGTCGCGCCCGATGCCGGCGAGCGCTCCAGGCTGGGGATCGGCGACGAGGATGAATGCCTGGTGCTGGCGGTGGTGACCGTGCCCCCCGATCGCAAGATCACACTCAACCTGGCAGCTCCCATCCTGTTCGCCCCCGAGACAAACCGGGCCCTTCAGGTGATCCTGGAAAAAACCTCCTGGCAGACCCGTACTCCGCTACCTGCGGCGTGAACCATCTTGTGATCTATAAAGTTGCCTTTCGAAAAAAATCATGGCATGATGCGATTTGTTCAAAGGGGCTTCCGTGATATCTGCAGAACTTACCCTGAGGGCGAGCATTGCTTTTAGTTTTAAACACTTAAATGACTTATCCTTTTTCTTATGGAACGCATTTCTCCCCAGGACGCCCTCCAACACTTGGGGGGGAAAAAATCGATTAAGGTCTACCTGCCGACTAAAGGCACTGGCTCCCTGCCTTTCGAAGGGGTGGCGATGCCGGTGGCCGCGACGCTGATCAAAGTCAATTTCCTCCCCAATGTCCTCCCCAACAATATCGATCAAGACGGTGAATTCAAGCTCTCCATCCAGGTTGCCGGCCCAACGGTGGCGCTGCATGGTGTGGTCAAGCAGATCGTCAATGACCGCCAATTGGTGCTTGAAGTCACCGATGCCTACGAGCATCCGCAAAAGCGCGAGCATTTTCGCATCGACCTCGATCTTCCGGTGCGCTACTGGCGTCATGTCGAAGACGTGGATGGGCGTCCGGAAATCTTCCAATCCCCTTCAGAAAGAGTGAATCTCAGCGGCGGGGGAATATTTTTTGTCGCTGAATTCAACCCTGTCGTCGGTCAGCAGCTCGGCCTCGAACTCTCTATCCCCGGTCCTCCCCGCACCGTTGTGCGCTGTCTCGGCCGCGTGGTGCGCAGCACCCCGCGCGGCGAAAAGCTGTGGGGTGTGGCGCTCCATTTTACCGATATCGAAGACGAAGACCAGGAAGAGGTCATCTCCTACTGTTTTGCCGAGCAGCGCCGCCAACTGCGCACCAAGGTGGATGTGGTCGGGCGGTAAAGGGCCATTCACCGCCGAAGTCGCGGAGCGCGCGGAGAAATCTTAAAGTCAAAAGATTGAACCGCAGAGCACACGGAGAACACGGAGGAAAAGTCACAGAAAGAACTAAAAATTCTTGCTTGCACCTTACTTTTCTGTCCGCTAAAATGTATTGCAGATGCATCGCATGGAGGCTGTATATGAAATCAGCAACTATCCCGTCCCTCAGAGTCGACCCGCAACTGCGCCAGGCAGCGGAAAGTGTCCTGAATGAGGGTGAAAGCCTTTCCAGTTTCATGGAAGAGTCGCTGCGGGTCGGGATTCGGAATCGAAAACTCCGGCAGGAATTCATTGCGCGTGGACTTGCTTCGAGAGATGAAGCGCGGCGCACAGGGGAATATTTTTCTGCGGATGCTGTTCATGGCGAACTGGAGGACATTCTGCGCAATGCGCAAAAACGACAAAAATGAGATTTCAGGTTCGCTATACCCGCGCAGCGAAGCAGGACCTCGTCCGTCTGTACAATTTTCTTGTCGAGGAGGATATTTCAGCAGCGCGTAAAGCCCTTGTTGCGATCCGCAAAGGCATTGGATTTCTTCAGGAATTCCCCTTCACCTGTCGGAAAGCAACCTCTGAAAATCCTCTGCTTCGCGAAATGATCATCCCTTTCGGGGCGAAGGGGTATGTTGTCCTGTTTGAAATTGAGGATAAAAAAACCCTGACCATATTGGCTGTCCGCCATCAGCGTGAAGAGGATTACCATTGACATGGTTTAGAAGAAAAGCGTTCACTGCTGAGTTCGCGGCGCGCGGAGGAATTTTAAAGTCAAAAGATTGAACCACAGAGCACACAGAGGGAAATCAAAAACCATCCGGCCATTTACGCGCGGAATGATACACCCGTAAAATTTCAACTACATCGTTCTTGACGCGATACGGAACGATGTAGGGTGTCTCGGCAATGACGAGTTCACGCGTGCCGGGTACTCGACCGGCTCGACCAGTTCCAGGCTGATCTTTTAACTGGGATACTGCCTTGACTATCGTCAAGGCGACCTTCGCCGCGGCTTCCGAATTATCCTGCGCTATAAACTTCTCTGCTGCATCAAGATCACGCACCGCCCGCCGCCGCAGCCATCTAATGCGCACCTTTGTTCTCCCGTTCCGCCATAACAGCCTCGTGATCAACCCATTCAGCGTCAGGGCTGTCGGCCTCGGCAAGTGCCGCCTCGATCCCCTGAGTCTGCCATTCGTTGATTTCGAGATATTGTTCCAGTGCCTCTTCAATCATGAAGGACCTGGAGCGGTGTGTCACACGCGTCAGTGCATCCATCCGCTCTTTGGTGTCGGGCTTGACGCGCACGGTAAGGGTCGCGGTTTTGGGCATGGCTTTTCTCCTGCGAGGGGGTGTTGAATACATTGTAATACGGATTGGGAGGTGTTTCGATGAAAAACTTTTACCGTTGAGTTCGCGGCGCGCGCGGGGGAATCTTAAAATTAAAAGCTTGAACCACAGAGCACACTGTGAACACAGAGGAAAAGCCACAGAGAAAATCTTTTTGTAAAATCTTTGAAAACCTTAAAAAGTTTTTTTCGCTTTCTCTTTCACGTCGTTCAGGTTTTCTCTGTGATCTCTAGCGAACGAAGTGAGCGGGTGGTTCAAGGTTCTTGATCTTCCAGCTTTCTGCACTACAAACTCCCTACCCCGCCAAGCCAACCCACAAAGCAATCAACCTTGTGATCTCCTGTAGCTGACGATCCCGAAGCCGTCCGATTTTTTGTCCCAATTTGGTTCTCGGAAGAGTCATGATCTTGTCCACCTGGACTTGTGATGGAACGGACAAGCCATTCTCAGAATGGGGTTCGACCTGGTAACGGAAGAGGGGGGTCTGCTGCAGATGACTACTCAGCAGGCAGATCGTGACGCTGGGATGTTCGGCAAACATATCAGACTGGATGATCAGCGCCGGACGAGGTTTGCCATAAGCCCCCGGCGGTGCAACCAATACGAGATCCCCTCGTTTCATTCTTCGCCCCAGTCGGCCATTTCAGCGAGTTGCTCAAGCTCACGCACCTCCTCAGGGTCATTACGGATGATTCGGGACTGCCGGCGGCATTCCTCGGCAAACCCCGGTACACGGGTATCCGGAACCCAGATCTGGACCGCCTTGAGGCCGGACGCACGCATCCTGCGGCGGTGGGTTTTTACTCGATCTTTGGATGTTTTCGCGCGACAGGGCATCTGATCCTACTTTCTGTTACATGTAACGATAGCATAATACTGCGTAGGGGCAAAGCCTTCACCGCTGAAATCGCGGAGCGCGCGGGAGGAATCTAAAATCAAAAGCTTGAACCACAGAGCACACTGAGAACACAGAGTAAAACCACAGAGAAAATCTTTTTGTAAAATCTTTGAAAACCTTAAAAAGTTTTTTCGCTTTCTCTTTCACGTCGTTCAGGTTTTCTCTGTGATCTCTAGCGAACGAAGTGAGCGGGTGGTTCAAGGTTTTGTTCACCCTTTCTCCCACTCAAACCCGGCAATATTGCGCTGCTCCGAATCGAAATCGATGCCGATCAGGTAGATATCCTTTCCCGTTCCCTGAAACTTGTGATGATAGCCGCGCGCTTTGATCTGTTCCAGCGCGCGCCCCTCGCCGTCGACCTTGAATTCGATGATGTAGATGTTGTTTCCCAGCTTAATGGTCAGGTCGATGCGCCCCTTGCTGGTCACATCCTCCGCGGTCAAGTCCAGCCCCAGGCTGGCCAGGTAGGCGTAGATGACGCTGGCATAATACCCTTCGTAGCTGCCGATGGTGTTGTTGACGTAGTTGTTGTAGGGAATCGAGGAAAACAGTGAAGAAAGGGTTTCCCTGAATCCTTCAAGATTGCCCTCTTCCAGCATGAGGTAGAGTTCGTCCTGAAAACGTCCTCTCTTCTCTTTGTGATCAGTCAGGTAGTCGATGATCATGTCGGTAAAAGAGAGCAGCACCTCTTTGTTGGGAAAATCGAGAACATACTGATACCCTCCGCGCCGCATCTGTTCGACCTTGCAAATGGTCAGGTAGCCGGCCTGAAACAAAAGGGGTTCAAGGTCTAGGTCGTCGATGTCATAGCTGTCGATCAGGCTTTCCGACACGCGTAAACTGTCCAGACGCGGGATATAGTAGTTGTTTTTCTGGATCAGCTTGATCAGAAAAGTCGGCGTGCCGGTGGCAAACCAGTAGTTCTTGAAAAGCTGACCGCTGTCGATAAACAGCAGAATATCGAAAGGATTGTAAACCCGGTCCCCCAGAAAGTTGTAGCCGTTGTACCACTGGCGCACCTGCTCCATATCGGCACCGCGCAGGTGCTCGGCAAAGACCGTCTCCAGGTCATGCTGGGTGTAGCCGCACAAAGTGGCGTAGCGGCTGTCGAGGCTGATATCCTTGAGATTATTGAGCCCGCTGAAAATGGAGACCTTGCTGAATTTGCTCACCCCGGTGAGGAGCGCGAACTTGATGAATTCGTCGCTGTCCTTGATGATGGAGTAGAGGTCTTTGAGGACCTCGCGCCCCTGTTTGGCGACCTCGATCTGATCGAGGTTGTCGACGATGAATTTGTCGTATTCGTCCACCAGGATGACGACTTTCTGACCGTATTTCTGATGGGCTTCCCAGATCAGCTGTTTAAAGCACCCGCCGATATCCTGCGGATTTTTGCAGGAAAGGCCCAATCGTCGCTGGTTTTCATCCAGGATGTTACCGACATCCTGCTTCATATCCTCCAGGCTGCGCGCTACGCCTCCGAAGCTGATCTTGATGACCGGGTATCGGGTGTCCCAGTCCCACTTCTCCTCAATATCGAGCCCGGTAAAAAGCTCCTTTCGCGCTTCGAAAAGTGCTTGCAGGGTAGAGACCAGCAGGCTTTTGCCGAAACGGCGCGGGCGGGCGAGAAAATAGTAGTTCCCCTCTTCGATCAGAGTGTAAATCAAAGGGGTTTTGTCGACATAAAGATAATTATCTTCGCGGATCTTGGCGAAAGTCTGAATACCGATGGGAAGTTTGGCCAGTCGGGTCATGATGGATTCTCCGGTTGAGCGCGGATGAGAGTGAGCTGGGCTGATTTCATTGTAGTGATTCGAGGATAAAGCATCAAAGGGAAAAGAGAAAATCTTCACCGCTGAGGTCGCGGAGGTCGCGGAGCGCGCGGCGGAAGTTTAAAGTCAAAAGCTTGAACCACGGAGCTCACTGAGAACACAGAGTAAAACCACAGAGAAAATCTTTTTGTAAAATCTTTGAAAACTTTAAAAAGTTTTTTCGCTTTCTCTTTCACGTCGTTCAGGTTTTCTCTGTGATCTCTAGCGAACGAAGTGAGCGGGTGGTTCAGGATCTTTTGCTTCAGGTTTTTCTCCCGCTTTCTCCGCGTCCTCGAGTGAGCGCAGAGAACAGGCAGTTCAGGTTAATTCCCCCCTTGCTCAATTTAATTTTTAATAGTATTCTTAATCGTACTATAAATAGTGCGAAAAGCTGTGGATCGGGAGGGCTGAGATGAAAGCAATTACTGCGAACGAGTTGAAGACAAAAGGTGTTTCGTCCATTGAGTCCGCTCTGGCAGAGGGCGACGAGGCAATTATTTCCGTGCGCGGCCAGGAGCGTTACGTTGTCATGGATATGGAGGCTTACAATCGCCTGCGCGTGTGCGAGTTGGAAGCCGCGCTTTACGCGGCCCGCCGCCAAGTTGCCGAAGGTCAAGCCGTTACCGAAAGTGTAGAGGAGCATATCGACCGACTGCGGAAAATGGACCCATGAATTTCCGCATCCTCTATACTCCCTCGTATAATAAGCGCGCTGCTAGATTTCTTCGCAAGCACCCCGAACTCCTGCCTCAATATAAAAAAACACTGAAACTGCTGGAACTTGATCCTTTTCATCCTTCACTTCGGCTGCACCGATTACAGGGGATGTTGAACAGCCTGCATTCGGTCTCGATTAATATCAGCTACCGCATTACGCTTGAATTAATCATACAGAACAAAGAAATTATCCCGGTGAATGTCGGCAGTCACGATGAAGTGTATCGTTCCTGAGAAAAGCTTTCACCGCTGAGGTCGCGGAGGGCGCGGCGGAAGTTTAAAGTCAAAATCTTGAACCACGGAGCTCACTGAGAACACAGAGTAAAACCACAGAGAAATCTTTCTGTAAAAGCCTTAAGGGTTTGAAAAGAAAAGAATCTTTTTCTGCTTCTCCTTCCTTCTGCCAGGTTTTCTCTGTGATCTCTAGCGAACGAAGTGAGCGGGTGGTTCAGGATCTTTTGCTTCAGCCCTTCTCCCACTCAAACCCGGCAATATTGCGCTGCTCCGAATCGAAATCGATGCCGATCAGGTAGATATCCTTCCCCGTCCCATGAAACTTGTGATGATAGCCGCGCGCTTTGATCTGCTCCAGGGCGCGTCCCTCGCCGTCGACCTTGAATTCGATGATGTAGACGCTGTTGCCTAATTTCACGGTCAGGTCGATGCGCCCTTTGCTGGTCGCATCCTCCGCGGTCAGATCCAGCCCCAGGCTGGCCAGGTAAGCGTAGATGACGCTGGCATAATACCCTTCGTAGCTGCCGATGGTGTTGTTGACGTAGTTGTTGTAGGGGATTGAGGCGAACAGAGAAGTCAGAGCCTGCTTGAACGCCAGCACATCAGCACCGGATAGTGCGGAATAAATCTGAGTCTGAAATTCCGCTTTCTCCGCGTCCTGGCCGGTCAGGTGCCTCAGCAGAAAATCATTGAAGGAGTAGCGGGTTTCAAGGTTTGGGAAGTTCAGGATGTACATGGTGACCGCGCCGACGTTTTCCTGCCGCCCGATGGTCAGATATCCGGACTGAAACAAAATCGGTTCCAGCTCAATGTCCTCGATATCATAGCTGTCGATCAGGCTTTTGCTGACACGCAGATTGTCCAGCTTGGGAATGTAATAATCGTTCTTCTGGATCAGCTTGATCAGAAAAGTCGGCGTGCCGGTGGCGAACCAGTAGTTGTCGAAAATCATCCCGCTGTCGATAAACAGCAGAATATCGAAAGGGTTGTAAACCCGGTCCCCCAGAAAGTTGTAGCCGTTGTACCACTGGCGCACCTTCGCCATATCGGCGCCGCGCAGATGCTCGGCAAAGACCGTTTCCAGGTCGTGCTGGGTGTAGCCGCACAAGGTGGCGTAGCGGCTGTCGAGGCTGATGTCCTTGAGGTTGTTAAGGCCGCTGAAAACGGAGACCTTGCTGAATTTGCTCACCCCGGTGAGGAGCGCGAACTTGATGAATTCATCGCTGTCCTTGATGATGGAGTAGAGGTCTTTGAGAACCTCGCGTCCCTTTTTGGCCACTTCGATCTGGTCGAGATTGTCGACGATCAGCTTGTCGTACTCGTCAACCAGCACGACGACCCGCTGCCCATACTTCTGATGGGCATCCCAGATCAGCTGCTTGAAACATCCACCGATATCCTGCGAATTCTTGCAGGTGAGCCCCAGTCGTCGCTGATTTTCTTCAAGGATGTTGACGACATCCTGTTTCATATCCTCCAAACTGCGCGCCACGCCGCCGAAGCTCAATTTGATAACGGGATAGGTCGTCTGCCAGTCCCACTTGTCCTCGATATAGAGTCCCTCAAACAGCTCTTTTCGCCCTTCGAAAAGCGCCTGCAGGGTGGAGATCAGCAGGCTCTTGCCAAAACGGCGCGGGCGGGCGAGAAAATAGTAGTTCCCCTCTTCGATCAGAGTGTAAATCAAAGGGGTTTTGTCGACATAAAGATAATCATCTTCGCGGATCTTGGCGAAAGTCTGAATACCGATGGGAAGTTTGGCCAGTCGGGTCATGATGGATTCTCCGGTTGAGCGCGTATGAAGAGTGAGCTGGGCTGATTTCATTGTAGTGATTCGAGGATAAAGCATCAAAGGGAAAAGAGAAAATCTTCACCGCTGAGATCGCGGAGGGCGCGGCGGAAGTTTAAAGTCAAAAGCTTGAACCACGGAGCTCACTGAGAACACAGAGTAAAACCACAGAGAAACCTTTCTGTAAAAGTCTTAAGGGTCTGAAAAGAAAAGAATCTCTTTTTTGCTTCTCCTTCATTCTTTCAGGTTTTCTCTGTGATCTCTAGCGAACGAAGTGAGCGGGTGGTTCAGGATCTTTTGCTTCAGGTTTTTCTCCCGCTTTCTCTAGGCGTCCTCGAGTGAGCGCAGCGAACGGGTGGTTCAAGCGTTTAAAAGGTTTTTTCATCACTCCTCCCGCCTCACTCATCACTGAGGTACCATAATCTTGGCCCCTCTCTTGCAAAATCCAAAAGCATCAACAATCCACAAGTCAAAAAACCGAACAAACAGGCCCTTGCGAGGATTTTCAGGCTTCAGTGTCGATGTTTTGACTTAGGTCGGAGTCGATTTTCCGGCAGCAGGGTTTTCAACCGCAGGGCGAAAGGTAAGTCAAAATGATGGATGAATTTGTCGCGGTGGCCCGTGACTCCGCAGAAGCATTTCGTGAAGGGCAGATCAATGATGGCAGTGCCGGCGTTGTCGCGCTGATCGATGCCATGCCGACTCTGCTGAGAAGCGTGTCTGAGGAAGAGGTGACACAGCTCAACGAAACCTTTACGGAGATGCTTAACGCACAAGAGCGAAAGGATTACCCGGCCCTGGCCGACCTTCTGGACGGCAAGCTTTTGGCGATTCTGGGAGCCAACCAGTAGCTTTCTGGCTCGCACGGATAAGACAGTTCTGTGGCTCAAAACATCGCGTAAAAGGCAAAGACATGCTCAATAGTGCTTCCATTCTCGTCACCGGTGGAACCGGTTCTTTCGGCCGCAGGTTCGTCAAAACGATCCTGATCAGGTACCCGCAGATACACCGCATTGTGGTCTTCTCCCGCGATGAACTCAAGCAGTACGAAATGGCTCAGGACTTCCCCACGAATACCTACCCGCAGATCCGCTATTTTATCGGCGATGTGCGCGATGCCGACAGGTTGAAGCGGGCTATGGAGGGGGTCGATATTGTCATTCACGCCGCTGCCCTCAAGCAGGTGCCGGTGGCTGAATACAACCCTTTTGAGTGCATCAAGACAAACGTCCTTGGGGCTCAGAATGTGATCGAGGCCTGCTATGACACCCGTGTAAAAAAGGTCGTTGCCCTCTCCACCGATAAAGCCGCTGCCCCCATCAACCTTTATGGTGCAACCAAATTGTGCTCCGATAAATTGTTTGTCGCCGCCAACCATATGCGGGGCAAGCGCGATTTGAAATTTTCTGTCGTGCGTTACGGCAATGTTATGGGCAGCCGTGGCAGCGTCATTCCCTTCTTTCTCAAAAAACGCCGCGAAGGCGTGCTGCCCATTACCGATGAGCGCATGACGCGCTTCAATATCACCCTCGATGAAGGCGTTGACTTGGTGCTGCGTGCTCTGGACATCATGTGGGGTGGCGAAATTTTTGTGCCCAAGATCCCCAGCTACCGCATCACCGATCTGGCCGAAGCGATCGACGGCAATTGCCGGACTGAAATTGTTGGCATTCGCCCCGGTGAAAAACTGCACGAGGAGATGATAACCGAAACGGATGCGTTCAATACCATCGAATTCGATGATTACTTTGTGATTCTCCCTTCGATGCATTTATGGGACGCGGACAAATTCATGGGAACTTTTCAGGGTCGTCGTTGCCCGGCTGATTTTTCCTATAACAGCGGCACCAACAGCGAATGGCTCAGTGTGGAGCGGTTGCGCGAGTTGATCAGCGATCATCTCAATCCGCAAACCCATCGCCGCAAGGATGATCTGTTGTGAACAGGTTCATTTTCTGCGCATTAAAGTTCAGGCACATAATAATTGTTGTGAGATCTTCAAGCCCGGGTTATTCATGAAGCTTTGTCGCGAAACCGGCAAGTGTCTGCCAGATCAGGCCTGGCACAGGGAGTTGCCCTGCAGACGTACTCACAGTACGTCGAAGCGCAAGGAGCGAGCACGGCTTGAGATGGCAGGCAATGGGCGGTTGCAGCAGAAGTTTTCATGAATAATCCGGGCAAGACGGGTTTTGCCCCTCCGATTCCTGAATTCAGTATTTTGCGGCAAATGCGGTGTTTTTAAAAAGCAGAAAGAAGGGGTTTATTAGTGAAAATCGTAGCTATTGTACAAGCTAGGATGAGTTCAACTCGATTTCCTGGAAAGGTGTTGAAAACTATTTGTGGGAAAAGTGTCCTCGCTCATGTTGTGGAGCGTGTTCGAGATTGTTCATTGTTGGACCAGATTGTTGTTGCGACGACAATAGGGGATGAGGATGATGTCATTGTCGAAGAAGCGAATAGGTTAAAAACGGAAATTTATCGAGGCAGTCGTGAAAATGTTTTGTCTCGTTATTACTATGCGGCTAAACAGTTCCAAGCTGACGTCGTTGTTAGGATTACTTCGGATTGTCCCTTGTTTGATTCACAAGTTCTGACTGAAATGATTGGAACTTTTTTGAAAAAAAATAGCGGCTTAGAAAGTGTAGATTATCTTAGCAATACATTGGAGCGTAGCTACCCACGCGGGCTTGATTGTGAAGTTTTTTATTTTTCAACATTGGAAAAAGCTTTTCTTGAAGCGAATAAAGAATATGAAAAAGAGCATGTAACTCCATACATCTACCAGCACCCGGAACTTTTCCGTGTCCAACAGTTGGTTAATGGTCATGCTGAATATGCCGATTATCGCTGGACCCTAGATACCGCAGAGGATTTCCGATTCGTCGAGGTCATTTATCTTGCGCTCTGGCAAAAAAAACATAATTTTAGATCGCTAGATATTTATCGTCTTATAGAGAAAAATCCTTTTTTATTGGAAGTCAACAGCCACATTAGACAGAAAAAACTTGGGGAATAAAAATTTAGTTCGAAGTAGAAACTTCCGTCTTTTGGACTGGGTCATAATCGAGATTGCGTTAGTCGTGACACTATCTATGTTCGATGGTCGTAACGTATTTTTGGTTTTTTAATCTCCTGCCATAAGTATTGATTGCAGCGTGTTTAAACTAATGATTTGGATATAAAATGACCATAAAGAAATTTTCAAAATCGTCTACTTTTTATAAAGAGTTAAAAACCACTTTTTTTTTGGAAAATGATTTTCTCCTGATTCCGTGAGATGTCTTCCCGCTTTCCGGTTTTCTCGTCCCAAGTGGCGAAAATGGGGGGCGAGAATGTCGCTCAGTTGAAAATCCGGCTCTCTGAGGGCCTCAGTTACCTTCGATCTTTGACAGATTGCCCGCAAAGCGCCAATCAAGGCGATTCCAGGGCGAGTTCGATCGTGAACACCACAAGTGCCCGGGGTTTGGCATCGTCTTTTTGGCCGGCCTTCGGCTTATCCGTAGGCTAAGCGTTGATAAAGCCCGGCGAACGCCTCGAACGACTGTGCGCTATGCCGGCTGAAGCGTA
>NZ_JBFWJQ010000077.1:0-12241 GCF_050253115.1 Syntrophotalea sp. | reverse complement strand
ACTGAAACACCGGGCACGAACGGCATTCCTCGGCGGAAGAAGCATGGATGCAGGACTGATTGCCGCCTTCAATATAGCCGGCATGCAACCAGCAGGGAATGTCAACAGACCGACCATATCTTTGACAGGCGGTATGCGGGCATCCCTTGGCCGACCAGCAGTCGACAGCCTGACAGCTCTGACCCAGCTCGATAATGGTGGGTTCGAGCTGGTCCAGCATCTCCCGGCTCTCCATAAGAAATTCATTAACAATTTCAGCCTGTTCTGATAAAAAATCAGTACTCATCGATGCCTCTCTGATGGGGTATTCTTCCACCTGATTCCAAAGCCATCCCGCACCAAACGGAATCGGAACAAGCCGGAATCGGTCGCGGGGATAAACCGGCGCGCCGATGATACTTCAAATTTCACGCCACATTCAATGAATTCCCGGAACTTTTAATCATCACGCTGTTTCCGCCGTGCCCGGAGGGTTTTGGCGATACGCCACCCCCGCCGTACACGGACGACAGCTGCCCCGCCCCACTCATGTTGCGCCCCACCTGCGCCTGTGCCACACCTGTCCATGTCAAAAACTTGTCCACCACCCCAGGCAGCGTGCAACAAGCAGCAGCTTGTGAAAAATTACACTTGTATTTCAACAAGTTAATGTTTGGCACAATAATCGCAAAATAAACCCACCACGAGCCCGACAGGCGCACTTCAACCCCTGACCAAGGCAACCTCCGGATCCATTATGGCAAAGCGGCAACTGCTCATCACTCTCATAATCTGCATCGTCACAGCGTTGCCCGCAGCGGCCGCCGGTGATTACGTGCTGCAGAGCATGGAGCGAACCGATGAGTTCGATCAGTCGCGCTTACTGTTCGGCTTCTCGAAACTGCCGGGATTTCAGCTTAAAACATCCGGTCAGCGTGTCGATTTGCTGCTGCACCAAACAAGCGTCGCTGCTTCCCTCAAAACCCTGCCAGAAGACGACAAGATCGTCCGGGTCCTGTTTGCCGGCAAGCCGCAGGAGCTTCTGGTTTCCATCCTGCTGCGCAAAATACCGGCACAGGTTTCAGCCACCAGATCCGCGACAACAGGCCAGATCACTCTCGACATCCGCTGGCGGCCCGACGATAAACACCGTCCCGCCATCGCTTTTCAGCTCAGCGGCATGCCCGCAGCGCACCAAACCCTGCAAGGTATCGCCACCTTGCAGCAGTCTTCGGCCTATGCCGGGCACTGGAAGGATTTTTTCCGCACCTTTGCCACGCCTCTCGAAATCAGCATTCCGCTCCGAGCGACGCTGCCGCCGCTGCCGCCACTGGCGGCCAACCCCGTCGACAACAGCCTCAACCAACTGCTGCAGATGGCCAACGCCGGCCACTGGCAGGCGCTCGCCAAAAAGCTGCAGAACTCGCCCGCCAGCCCATCGCACCCACGGCTCCTGCTACACGCCGAAACCCTGCTCCGGACCGGGCAGCCCCGTCAGGCACTGAGGGTGCTTGAAAAGCAGGGGGCGCACCGGCCCGGCGACCACGGACCCCTGGCGGACCGCGCCACCTATCTCCAGGCTGTGGCGGAAGCGCGCTGTGGCCTGCCCTACCAGGCGCGCTGTACCCTGTCCTTGCTGCTGGAGCGGAAACCGGGCGAATCCCACCTGACACCCCAGGCGCGTCTGCTCCAGGCCGAACTGCTCTTGACCATCGGCAGGTGCAAAGAGGCCTGCGGAATCCTGGAGGAACCGGTGCAGAAATGGCCGGTCGCCCTGCAACGCATGGTCCAGTGGCGGCGCGCCCAAGCCCTGGCCGCAACCGGCAGAACCGGACAGGCCGAGCAGCTCTTCCGCCGCCTGTTTTCCCGTTCCGACCACTGGGCGAAGTACGCCGATATCCGTTATCATGCGGGGCTGGCCAGCCTGAAATCCAAACAATACCGGCAAGCTGGAAATCTTTTCACGCTGCTCGAAAAGCAACTGCGCACTCCGACAGGTCGGGGCAAGGCCCTGTTCTATGCCGCCAGGGCCGCATATCTCGACAATGATCTGAAAACAGCACTGGTAATCCTCGAACAGCTTCGCGACAACTTCGAGGGAAGCGAGCCGGGTTTCCGGGCCTGGCTGGCACTGCTCGACCACCGCATGGCAAGCGACCGGAACCCCGATTTCCTGCAAACCGCCAGGGACTACGCTACCATCGCCCGTCATGCGCCTTTGCGGCCACTGCGTGAAGAAGCCGCGCTGAAGCAGGCCCTGGTACATTACCTGCACCGCCAGCCGGAAAAAGCCGCCCGGCTGTTGCAGGGTTTCCTGCGCAATTTTGCCGGCGG
Organism: Syntrophotalea sp.; assembly: GCF_050253115.1. NCBI lineage: Bacteria > Pseudomonadati > Thermodesulfobacteriota > Desulfuromonadia > Desulfuromonadales > Syntrophotaleaceae > Syntrophotalea > Syntrophotalea sp. The sequence continues at coordinate 9,928 of NZ_JBFWJQ010000077.1, read as the reverse complement.
CCCCCTGCGGAAAGAGGCCACTGCCCTGTTATCGGAAATCCTGCCGCGGCTGATCGAAAATCTGATCCGCAACGGACAGGACATGAAAGCCGTAACTCTGGTGGAAGAAAATCGAGAACTGCTGATCGACGGCAATCTCTCATGGCCTTTTCTGCCCGCCCTGGCACAGGCCTACAGACGGCTCGGATTATGGGAAAAGGCCTGTAAAAGCTACTATTTCATGATCGATCGTGGCCCAGCGGGCAGTCAGGACGAAGCTGCTTATTTGCCCCTGGTACAGCTGTTGATCGATCGGGGTCAATACGCAATGGCCGCCTCACTGGCGGAGCGCTACCTGCAAAAGTTCAGTCACGGCAAACAGCGGGACAAGCTGTTCGAGCTGCAGCTCGCGGCTCTAGAACAATCCAAACGCCTGGACGAAGCGGCCGCTTTGCTGAAGCAGGCCCGGCAGCCGCTCACTGAAACCATCGCATTGCAGGGAGCCCGCATTCACTGGAAACGCGGCGCATCCCAAGACATCATCGATCAGCCGCCGCTGCTGGACCACACCGCCGACGGACAGCTGCTGCGAGCCGAAGCGCTTTTCCATGCCGCGCACGAGGCAGAAGCGTATCCCCTTTACGAGCGGTTACGCCAGCACGAGGAATACGCCGAACAGGCGACCTATCGTTGCGCCCAGATCAAACTGCGCACCGGCGAGCGGCGCCTGGCCCTAAAGCTTTTCGCCCGACTGACCGAAAACGGAAATAATTCCTTCTGGGCCCGACTGGCCCGCGACGCTATCGCCGCTCAAAAATGAATTGGATGCTTCCTCGGCTGTTTTCCCATGAAAAAAGGTGCTTACCATGCCTGAAATCAGACTGTTCGACCGCACCATCCAGATGCTTGGCAAGGTTCTTGACCTTCGCCAACGTCAGCAGGAGCTGATCGCTTCCAACATCGCCAACGCCGAAACACCGGGTTACATTCCGGCCCGCATGTCATTTGAAAAGGACCTGGCAAAAGCCCTGGAAAACCGGCCGCAACCGCAGGCACAACCGCACCCGCGGCACATCCCGATCGTTGCGAACCGCATCGACAACCTCGAAGGAACCACGGAGCGGCGTGCCGATCGCGGTGTCGGCATGGACGGCAACGGGGTGGATCTCGACATGCAACTGATCGCCCAGAGCGAAAACCAGTTGTTGTACGAAACCTCCGCGCAGATCATCAGCAAAAAACTGGCGACCCTCAAATACGTCTGTCAGGACGGCCGCTAAAGGAGCAGCAGCATGGATATTTTTACAGCGATGCAGGTCAGCGCCTCGGCCCTGGCCGCGCAACAGACCCGTCTCAACGTGATCAGCGGCAACCTGGCCAATGTCGGTACCACCCGCACGCCGGAAGGCGGCCCCTACCGCAAACGCGACGTGGTGTTCCAGTCGAGCCGCAACGTTTTCGAAGACAGCCTGCGTCAAGCCATGGACAAGGACGTGCAAGGCGTTGAAGTGGCCCGCATCCAGCCGAACTCGCGGGCCTTCCACACCGTGTACCAGCCAGGCCACCCCGACGCGGACGAAAACGGCATGCTGACGTTGCCCAACATCAATGTGATGGAGGAGATGGTCGACATGATGACCGCCACGCGCAATTACGAGGCCAACGTCTCCGCCATCAAATCCGCCCAACGCATGGCCACCAAGGCCCTCGACATAGGACGCTGACAATCATGATAAAAAATATCGGAGAAATCCCCCGCATCGCGCAGGCCGCCTCGGCCGAAACCGCGGCTTCAGGCCGGCCCCCCGAAACCTCCTTCGGAGACCTGCTGGCCAACGCCATCGATAACGTCGAGCAGGCCCAGAACCAGTCCAACCAGGCCATTGAAAAGCTTCAGACCGGCGAATCCCGCAATATTCACGAGGTCATGATCGCCATGGAAAAAGCCGGCATTTCCATGCGACTGATGGTGAACATGCGCAACAAGATCGTCGAAGCCTATCAGGAAGTGATGCGCATGCAGATCTGAATGGTTCGCTGCGGCACGGCCTGAAATCACCCCTTGCGCCCGCATGGTGCGGAAGCCGCCGCGAGCTGTCATATCCGTGACAGTGGCACGCGGCGCCGGGAATCACTTTCCGGACAGCGAAAATCCACGACTATGAAAGGTTTGCCCCATGGGCGAAAAAACCACCCCTGCGACCTTACTCGAAACCATTCGCCACTGGCCCCGCAAACGGCAACTGAGCCTGCTCGGGGTGGTGCTGGCATGCGTCGTGTTTTTTGCTCTCATTATCCTGCAGGCAAACAAGGCCGATTATCAGCTGCTGTTCGGCAACCTCGAAAGCGCCGACGCGGCCGCCGTGTTGGAGCGCCTGAAGGAACAGAAAATACCCTATCGGCTCGAAAACAACGGCCGTGCCATTCTCATTCCCGCCGCCAAGGTACATGAAATCCGTCTCGACCTGGCCGGTAGCGGTTTGCCGCGCGGCGGCGGCGTGGGCTTCGAGATCTTTGACAAGCAGAGCTTCGGCATGACCGATTTCGCTCAAAAAATCAACTATCTGCGCGCTCTGCAGGGAGAACTGGCGAGAACCGTCGCGTCGCTGGCGCCGGTGGAAGCGGCACGGGTGCATCTGGCGTTGCCTGAAAAGCGCCTGTTTCGCGAGCAGCAGCAAAAAGCCAGTGCCTCGGTGATTGTCAAGCTCGCTGCCGGGCAGAATCTGCGGGAAGGCCAGATTCTCGGCATCGTCAACCTGGTGGCGGGCAGCGTGGAAGGGCTCGACGCCGAACAGGTCGCGGTTATCGACGACAATGGCCGGGTGCTGTCCAAAGCCGCCGAACAGACAGGCGAGAACGGCATGGCGCCCAACATGCTCGACTATCAGCAGAACCTCGAACAACGGCTCGAACTGCGGGCCCAGGCATTGCTCGACCGGGCGCTGGGCATGGGCAACTCCATGGTGCAGGTCACGGCAGCCATCGACTACACCCAGCGGGAACGCATGGAAGAAAGTTACGATCCCGACACCACCGCGGTGCGCAGCGAGCATACCACCACCGAAAAAGGCGGCATCGCCGGCGCCGGAGGCGTGCCCGGAGTGCAGTCCAACATCAACAACGAGCAGAGCGGCGCGTCCTTCATCCCGACCAGCCGCAGCGACGAAACCATCAATTACGAAATCAGCAAGATCGTCAGCAAACAGGTCGATCCGGTGGGCTCCATCAAGAACCTGTCGGTGGCGGTGCTGGTCGCCGACCGACTGACGGAGGCCGCCGGTGACTCCGAAAAGGCGCCGGTCTACGAACCGCGTGACGCCAAGGAACTGGCAGCCATCGAAAAAATGGTCAGCCGGGCGCTGGGAATCGACCCGAAACGGGGTGACCAGATCGCCGTCATCTCGCGTCCCTTCGAAACCGCTTACAGCACCGACCCCACCCTGCAGCCGTCGGTCTGGACGCGGGTCCATCAGGTCACGCCGATACTCAAATACGCGCTGCTGTGCCTGGCGGCGGGACTGCTCTACCTGTTGGTTATCCGTCCGCTGCTGCAGATTCTGCGCAGCGAGGGACGCATGATCGAGCACTACAAGACCGTGGAGCAACTGGAATCGGAGATGGCCGGCCTGCCCGACGGCAGCGCCCGCGGCGAAGCTCCGCTGAGCCTTCCGGCGGGCAGCGCTGCCTCGCAGAACGATCCGGCGCAGATCATCAAGGCCTGGCTCAAGGACAGCTAGTATCCATCCGGAAACTCCAGGCAAACACCCCGGCGGCCCGCTGACCGCCTGAAACCGTGAAAGACACAGCATGGATATCAAGAAAATGACCGGCGCGGAAAAAGCCGCGGTGCTGTTGCTCACCCTGGGCGAGCAGGCAACCGCCCAGGTCTTCGAAACCCTGTCGGACAGCGAGGTACGGGAGATAAGCCGCTGCATGCTCGCCATCGACCACATCCCGGCCAGGGTATCGGACCAGATCCTGGAGGAATTCGCCATGGCGCAGAAAAACAAAACCGGCTTTTTCGTGCGCAGCAACGAATTCGTCAAAAACGCGATTTCCAACAGCGGTAATGCGGAACGCGCCAAAAAGCTCATGGCGCAGGTCTCCATCGGCATGGAACAGCTTGAATCGAGTGCCCGCCCGCTGGAAACCATCGCCATGATGGATCCGCGCATGGTGGCCAGCCTGCTCGGCAGCGAAATGCCGCAGACGGTGGCCGTCATCCTGTCCACCCAGCGGGTCGACCACGCCGCCAAGATTCTCAGCTTTCTGCCGGAGGAGGCGCAATCGAACATCATGTTCCGCATCGCCAAAATCGACAAGGTATCGCCGGAGGTGCTCGGCCAGATAGAAAGCGCCCTGCAGCAGGAAATCCGTGTTGTGGCGCACAAGGAACAGCATCAGATCGGCGGCATCGGCAAGGCGGTGGAGATCATCAATCACCTGGGCAGCGGCGCCGACCGCAGCATCCTTGTCAATATCGAAAAAACCGACCGCATGCTGGCGGAAAACATCCGCAAGCAGATGTTCACCTTCGAGGATCTGGCGAAAATGGACGGCCGCACCATGCAGGTGCTGCTGCGCGAGGTCAACAACACACAGCTGACCATGGCCCTGAAATCGGCGTCCGATGACCTCAAGGACAAGGTTTTCGACAACATCTCCGAACGCGCCGCGGAAATGATCCAGGACGACCTGGAAGCCATGGGTCCGGTACGTTTGTCGGAGGTCGAGTCCATACAGCAGGAGATTGTCAAGATCGCCCTGCGGCTTGAAGAAGACGGCAAAATAGTGCTGCCGGGAAGAGGTGGGCAGGATGCTCTTGTCTAGAATGATTCACCCCTGCGACGCCCGGGATCTCAAACGGCTGCAATTGCGGGATTTGGGCGAAGGCATGCCGGCGGACAATTTCGTCCCTTTCGAGCCGGTCGTGGCGCCGGAAGCCGAAGCGGCCCGGCCATCGCACGCTCCCGCGCCCCCGATCGAGCCGCAGGAGCAGCCTGCGGCAGCTCCTGCATCGGAGGAGGAGAACCGCTGCGCCCTGGAGGCAGCCTATCGGCAGGGCCGCGAGGACGCCCTTCGCGAAGCCCGCGAACAATTCGGCCATGCCAGCGACATGCTGGCCCAGGCCCTTGAGGAGGTCAGCCAGCTGCGCGGCTCCCTGCTGCAGAACAGCAGCAACGACATGCTGCGGCTGGTGATGTCCATCGTGCGCCAGGTGCTGCATGCCGAAATCAGCGTCAATCCGCGGATCATTGCCGAAACCATCGACAGAGCCCTCAAAATGGCGGTGCGGGCGGACTATTATCATGTGCGGGTGAATCCGGCGGATCTGGAGGTTGTGACGGAGCGTAAGCCTTTGTTTCTGGCCGCCATCAATGGTCTGCAAAACCTTTCCTTCCAGGCGGATCCGGCCGTCGGCCGTGGCGGCTGCCTGCTTGAATCGGAATTCGGCGACGTCGACGCCACCATCGACGGGCAGCTCGACCAGATTCATCGCAGCCTGCTCGCGACCCTGGATCAGAGCTGATGAACCGCCTGCTGGAATGTCTCGACACGCTCGCCCCCATCCAGGTCAGCGGCAAGATAACCCAGATCGTCGGACTGGTGGTGGAAGGCTATTGCCCAGCCGCCTCCGTCGGCACCCTGTGCGAACTGATCCCGCGGGACGGTGGCCCGCCGGTGCCGGCGGAAGTGGTCGGTTTCCGCCAGTCGCGGGCACTGCTGATGCCTCTCGGCGAGCTGCGCGGGCTTGGCCCGGGCAGCCGCATCAGGGTGGTTTCCAACAGCGCCGCGCTGCCGGTGGGTCAGGGCCTGCTGGGACGGGTGATCGATGCCATGGGCCAGCCCATCGACAATGGCCCGCCCCTGCCCCGCGACACCGAAATGCCCCTTTACGCCCTGCCGGCCGGGCCCATGGAGCGCGACACCATCGATCGCCCCCTCGATCTTGGCATTCGCGCCATCAATGGCCTGCTGACCTGCGGCCAGGGCCAGCGCATGGGCATCATGGCCGGCTCCGGCGTGGGCAAAAGCACTTTACTGGGGATGATCGCCCAGAATACCCTGGCCGATGTCAACGTCATCGCCCTGATTGGCGAACGCGGCCGCGAAGTGCGGGAATTCATCGAGCGGGACCTTGGCGCCGAAGGGCTGGCGCGCAGCGTGGTAGTGGTGGCCACCTCCGACCAGTCGCCGCTGCTGCGCATGCGTGGCGCGTTTGTCGCCACCACCGTCGCCGAATATTTCTGCGGCCGGGGGCAAAACGTGCTGCTGATGATGGATTCGGTGACCCGCTTTGCCATGGGCATGCGGGAAGTGGGCCTGGCCGTCGGCGAACCGCCCACCACCAAAGGCTATACCCCGTCGGTGTTCGCCACCCTGCCCAAGCTGCTGGAGCGGGCCGGCAGTTTCCGCGACGGCGGCAGTATCACCGGGTTGTACACGGTGCTGGTGGAAGGCGACGACATGAACGAACCGATCGCCGACGCGGTGCGCTCGATTCTCGACGGTCACATTGTGCTGTCGCGCCGGCTGGCCGCCAAAAATCATTATCCCTGCATCGATATCCTGCATTCGGCCAGCCGCGTCATGAACGCCGTGACCGACCGGGAGCACCAGGAACACGGCGGCCGGCTGCGGGAACTGCTGGCCACCTACCAGGAAGCCGAGGACCTCGTCAACATCGGCGCCTACAAAAAAGGCAGCAATCCCAAAATCGATTTTGCGCTGGCCCATATCGACCAGGTTAACGGATTTTTGCGTCAGCGGGTCCACGAACCGGTGGATCTGCAAACCACCATCGCCCAGCTCAAGGAACTGCGTCTGTGCTAGGGGTACGCCGGGTCCCGGCCATGCCCTCAGTCACTTTGTAACGCCCGCCGCCGCGGAAGGCCGTCATGTCTTTTACCTTCAAACTGCAACCGCTGCTCAAACATCGCACCCTGCTCGAAAACCAGGCGCGGCAGGCCCTTGCCGAAGCCCTGGCGGAAGAAGCCGCTCTGCAGCAGGTCATCGAAGAACACTGCCAGGCCCGGCAGGCGCTGCAACAGGAATTCGAGGATAAAAAGGCCCTTGGCATGGATTGGGCGGAACTGCTGATCTACGACCGCAGTCTCAAGCGCCGTGCGGCCAGGCTCAGGGAACTGCAGGCCCAGGCCAGGGAACTGCAAGCACAGAGCGAGCAGCGCCGCGCCTGCCTGACCGAGGCCAGCCGGGACAAAACCCTGATGGAAAACCTCAGGACCAGAATGGAGGACGAGCACCGCCAGGAAATGCTTCGCCGGGAGATGGTACATCTGGACGAAGTTGCCCTGCAGCTCGGAAAAAATCGCCTATGACCGTTTCACATCGGACACGCATCCTGTGGGCCGCCAGCCTTTTGTTTATCGGGTGGCCTGTTTTTACCCTGGCGGGAAACGCCTTCGCGCCGGAAACCGACAGCCCGCAAGGCTCTGTGGCCGAGCGCCGCATCGAAGCCGCCATCCAGATGGAACTGAAAAATCTCAAATCCCGCACCCAGGCGCTGGAAAAAAGGGAAATGGAGCTAAAGACCCTGAGGGCCGAGGTCGATAAGAAACTGACCGAGCTTGAGAAGACCCGCGCCGAGGTCAGCCGCATGCTGCAACGCAAAACCGCGCAGGAGGCGGTCAAGGCCAAAGCCCTCAGCAAGATTTACGAAAAAATGGATCCCGCCAATGCGGCATCCGTTATTGCGGGACTGGAACTCGAGCTTGCGGTGGAAATCCTGCAAAACATGAAGGTCAAGGCCGCCGGCCGTATCCTGGACAACCTGGATGCGAAAACCGCCGCCAGGCTGAGCACTTCCTTTCCCGCCCTGGCGCGGGATTGAGCCCTCCCGCTATTTGAGGCGGCCGGGCCGGGTTTCCACCACCAATCCTGAGGAAAGGAGGTGAAACCCCATGCACATGCCAGCCATCATCCTGTCCGAAAACGCTCCGGTGGCCACCGGCCCAAGAGCGACGGGAAGAAACGCCGGGAATGCATTCCGGAATCTGCTCGAGCGCACCGCGGACAGCCGCGATCCCGGCACGGATCCCCTTGCCCGAGCCAGCGCCGCTGCGGCCGAAGAACCGGCTGCCGACGCGCACATCACCAATACCCCACAACCGGCATCCGCAGCTCAGCCGCAAAACCCGCAGCAGCAGGAGCTTGCGGTCATGGATGCGGCAACACCCCTCAGCGACACGGAGGAACGGCCGGAAACACAACTTCCGGCCAAAGACCTCCAGAACCTCCAGGCCCCGGAACAGGAGTCCGACCCGGTGCCGAGCGACGCCATGGCCTACGTTTTCACCGCGCCGGCAGCGACCGGGCAAGGCCCGGCCATAGCATCTGGCACAGGAAATGGCGACGACGCAGCCTCCATGGTGCTGCCGGCCGATGCGGCAAACGAATACCAACCCGAACACCTGTCCACGCGCCGCCAGAACTCCGACATACCTTTGCCGTCCGAGGCGCAAACTTGCAGCGTCCCGAATCCGCCGCAGGCCGATGGGGTCCCGCAAAATGTCATGGCACGGATTGCGCCGGACGGCATGGCTGTCGCGCCCATCGCCGAGCAAAAAATCCAAGCCATGGCCGGGTCCGAACCACTGGCCGAGGCGCCTGCGGCAGCCGATCCTGACACCACCGTCAGTGCTTCGCGAAACACCATGACCGACCCTGAAGCTGCCATCCCTGCTTCCCGGCAGCCCGCGGATAGGGCCCCGTCCGCCACCATCGCGGAACCCACCGTCACCGTCGGCAGCCAGGATACCGTGGTCGCCATGCAACATGCCAAGGCCAGGGTCCCGGCCACCCTGCGACAGGATATGCCGGTTCCCGCCCGTCTCGATGGGGACGGGCCCCAAAAAATCAGACAGCCCGCCGGCGCCGACGCGACAGCACCTGCCGAAGCGACCCCGGCACCGCAAGCCCTGACAGACCCGGCCACGCCGCGACTCCGGACCATGGCAGCCGGCCACCCTTTTGCAGCAATCTCCAGCACCCCGGCACAGGGTCCGACAGCCCGATCCGCAGCACTGGAAGGCGAAGCAGCACCCCTCGGAGAAAGCCGCTTTGCGCAGCTTATGCCACGCGCTGCGACAGCGCCCTTCACTCAACAATCGCCTGTCGCGACGACAGGCATATTGGAACCGCACCTGAAGCAGCCGATGGAAACAACCGCGATGGACCCCGGGCCCGTGAGCACCGCAGAAATCCTGAACGGCAAAAGCATCCGTCCGGCAGCTGTCGCCGAACAATCGTCCTTTGCAATGGCCACGCCGAGCGTGGTTGACGCGTCACCCCTGACGGCCGGAACGATGGCGACACCGCCGGCCAGCGCAAATCTTGCCGCATCCGCGACGCTCCCGGGAAAAGCCCCGATTCTGGCCGGAGCCAATGAACAGGCGGCCATCGCCGGCAGCGTGTCCCTTGCAGCGTCCGCCGCGGCACCGTCAACTGCCGCACAGGTCACACCCACGGCCGCCGCCAGCCTCTTCAGCGTACCCGAAGCACCCGTCATCGAGCAGGTCATCGACAATGCATCGTTGCGGGACCTTGGCGAGAAACGGCAACTCACGATCGAACTGCACCCGGCGGAACTGGGACAGGTAAAACTTGATCTGGTGCAGGAAAAGGACCGCCTCCAGCTGCATCTTCAGGCCGCGACCCACGAAGTCTGCGACATCCTTGAAAAACATCTGCCGCGGCTGCAGGAAGCGCTGCAGCAGCAGGGGCTGCGCCTGGACAGCGTCCAGGTCAGCGTCGACGGACAGCGCCAGCATCAGCAGGGCATGTTCGAACATCAGCAGCGGGCACCGCAACACGGCCCTTGGCAAAGATCCGGTGTTGCCAACCCGGACGCTACCGTTGCCCCCGCGACGGCACCGGCCGACCGGCCGTCAACGGCCTCCGGTCTCAGCTTAAGGGTTTAACCAGATAG
>NZ_JBFWJQ010000076.1:0-12275 GCF_050253115.1 Syntrophotalea sp. | reverse complement strand
GACAACCGGCCTCGAGCGCTCGCATGGCGATCGCTTCCTTGCCTTTTACAAATAAACGATTTTTCAAAACAACCTCCTGGCAGCGATAAACCTGGGTACTAAAAAACATTTCTTTCCGGGTACAAACCGCACAGGGCCGAAATGCTATTTGTCAGAGGTTTTAAGCACGGTGATCGCTACATCCGGGCAGACCCGCGCACACAAGGCGCAGGATAGACATTTGTCCTGATCACATTCGTCTATTTCCACCAGAGGATAACCCTGTTTATTGAGTTTGCTGCCGATTTTCAGCAATTTTTTCGGGCAGACTTCGACACAGAGTCCGCACCCCTTGCAAAATTCCTCGTCAATAATGATTTTTTTCACAGACTGAATCCTCATCATGATGTCCGGAGGTTACGACCTTCAGTTTTACCGCACAATTGGCGAACCATATCAAATCACCTGATTTTTGGCAACACTGAATGAAAGTTCGCGCGTTCTTAACGCACTGGCCTTCGAAACGCTCTCGCTGATTACCATGTTCCATTCACGCGTTCACGCCAGTGATGGAAACGCCATAGGCCCTATCGACATGGAAAAATTCGCCATAGCGGTAAACCATGGCGAAGCCGATTCGTCTGAATGGCTGAAACGACAACTTCACCACAAAGGAGAATAAATCATGAATCGAAAAGTTTTTGGATCTTTGAGTTTCTTCGCTCTCGGTATGTTTTGTCTGATGGCGGCACCGGCCTGGTCGGCAGACCGCGTCGGCCTGCAAGGTGCGCATTTCCAGAAAAGAATTGCCCAGGGGGTAAAATCAGGTGAAATCACCCGCCCCGAGCTTGCGCGTCTACGCCAGGAGCAGCGTCATATCCGGCGGTTCAGCCACCAGGCGCGGTCTGACGGCCATGTGAATCAGTGGGAGCGCCGCAACCTGCAACGCATGAAGCAAGAGGCGCATCGCAATATCTACCGTGCCAGGCACAATCGCGCAAGCAATTATTGTGTCAAACGCTCCGGAGGCCACCACAGATCCGTTGTCCACAGGGCACCCGCCACGCGCTACAATCACGGCTTCATCAGTGGGACTTTTGCACAACCGGGTCTGTCCGTTGCCTGGGATGTCGGCCTGCGTTGATCACTCAACCCCGCAAAAAAACGGCCTGCGGATTTTTTTCGCAGGCCGTTTTTTTGCGGGGTGCAGGAGTTTCGCTATAATTGGTTTCCGTAGGACCATTGCATTATATCCGGACCATGCTTGAGGCATTCGCATAAATTCGCTGGATATTGATGAGAATTCCGACAGGAGAACAACTTATGAAATATCGCGGAACCATCGGCATTTTAACCGGGGGCGGCGACGTCCCCGGCCTGAATCCGGCCATAAGGGCCGTAACCTTTCGCGCACTGCGGGAGGGCTATCGGGTTGTCGGTATTCGCCGCGGATGGGGGGGGCTGGTAGACTACATTCCGGAAAAAGATGCGGACAACAGTGACCATGTCCAGATTCTTACAGAAGATCTGGTCAATCGGGCAGGCCGAACCGGCGGCACCTTCCTGCATACATCCAGAACCCTGCCCGCCCGCCTGCCCGCAGCAGCTTTGCCCGACCATCTGAAGCAAACTTACCGTCAGCAGATAAATGATGTCACGCCTCACGTTTTGCGCGCCCTGGAGAATATCGGCATAGATTATCTGATTCCGATCGGAGGGGACGACACCCTGAGCTATGCCGAACGTCTGCATCGCGAAGGAGTGCCGGTGGTCGCCATTCCCAAAACCATGGACAACGATGTCCCGGGCACCGATTACTGCATAGGTTTCAGTACCTGCGTCACCCGCACCATAGAATTGACCCACACATTACGCACCACTGCCGGGTCCCACGAACGTTTGCTTGTCATCGAAGTGTTCGGTCGCTATGCGGGATTCACCGCCATGCTCCCAACCATGGCCGGAGCAGCGGACCGCTGCGTGATTCCGGAATGCCCCTTTGACATGGAACATTTGACCGCACTGCTGGTAGCGGACCGCAATCGGCACCCGAGTGCCTACGCCGTGGTTCTGGTTTCCGAAGGCGCGACCACCATCGATGAGCAGGGGATGTCTTTTGAAAGTCAGGAAAAGGATCAGTACGGGCACCGCAAACTGGGCGGAATCGGAGACAAGGTCGCCTTGCAACTCAAGGAATTATCGCCTCAATTCAACAACGGCCACCGCATCAATGTGGTCAATCAGCGCCTCGGGTATCTGGTCCGCTGCGGCAACCCGGACGCCATAGATTCCATCGTTCCCATGGCCTACGGCAATCTCGCACTGGACCTGATTTTGGAAAACCGCACGGGCCACCTGGTCGCCCTGCGGAATGGCTGTTACGCCAACGTCCCCATTGAGGTAGTCACAAGCCGCAAAAAAGTGGTGATCATAGACAGATACTACAACCAGGAAAGATTGCGGCCCAAATACGAAACCTTTCACGCCCAGCCCACCTTTATCATGACCAGCGAGGACGCAACCCTGAAGCCGACAGCCGGGTAACAGACATGCGCGGAGCCTGCAACACAAAACCTTTGCCGGCATAAAGCGATCAGCCGGATCAGAAAAGTGCATCCAGCCTCAAACGCACTTCTGAATTGTCAGGATCGAGCAGCAAGGCTTTACGATACAGCTCACGGGCACGATAGACAATTCCCATCCGCTCATACAGGCCGGCCGCGGAAACCAGCAGGGTCAGATCCTCGGGGTGCGCCTCCATGGCGGCGCGCAACACCTCCAGCGCAGGCTCGAAGCGTTCCTGGCCGATGAAATAACCGGCAACATGCAGATACATATCCGTCGAAACCCACGGTTCGGCAACGGCATGTCTGATGGCGCGCCTGTAAACGGCCTCTGCCGCACGTTTCTCCTCGCGCTCAATGAGATAGTCCCCGTATTGGCGGTAAGCCTCCGCTCTCGGGGGCAGATAGTCCAGCCATCTATGGACGGCGATCTTCCGGCTTTCAAAATATCGCAACCAGAAACCCGTTTGATCCGGCGCCAGAAGCAGCAACTCCGACAAGGCCTCCAGACCCGCCTTCCTTTCCCCACGAGTCAGCATGTAGAGCAGGTGGTCACGTCGCAGTGACAGGGTCAGGGGAGCGTTTTTCAACCCGGCCTGCATGAGTGCTGCTCCTTCGTCACCATGACCACGCCCGGACAGGAAAACTCCCAGACGATAAATGGAATCTCCGGCAAGAGGGTTGAGGCGCAGGGCCTTTTTGTAATATCGCAGCGCCTGATCGTCCATCCTTTGAGAAGCCATGTAATTGCCGGCAGCGTACCAGTTGGCATCCGCCAGGGGATCGAAAACCAAATACTTATCAACCCCGGCGGCAAAATACTGTGGCGCCGCCCCTTCGATGGCATTACCATCATCCGCGATCGGCGGACCAAAGGAAACAACCACTTTCCCCAGCACATAAACCGACCCGGCCAGACCGATCATTATGCAGAACACCATCATGACCCTGCGTTCGACGAAATGCAGATTGCCGATAGCGGAACCCGGCTCACCGGTGGAGCTGAAACATCCGATACCTATCAACAAGGCAGCCAGAAAATAGGCGGCCATGCCCGGCCAGGAGGCAAAGGGCTGGGAAGTGTCGATTCCGGAGGCGAAGCAGACGATGAGACCTGCCAATATCCCTGGCAACAGAAATAGCGCCATGTGATTGCGCCGGCCCGCCCAGCCGATAATTCCGGTTACCAGTACCATGACCCAGAACCACAGCGACATGACGGTACCGGCCAATCCCCCTGCGCTGAGCAGCACAAGCCCTTTGCCGCCTTCCAGAGGGGCACCGGGATCTTCCCGCAGGCGGGTGTAACGGGCAACCAGAGACGGCAGATTGCCCGGGCCGGCCCCGGCAAGCAGAAAATCGCGGGCCAGAACCTTTTGGTCCAGTCCGGCGGAAACCGGGGCAACCTCCTGAACCCCGCGGTCCCTGCCGATCTGCCAGGTCCCTATGCCGACGACAAGCAGCATGACGAGGGTGATGACGACCGCCGCGCCGCTGCGGCTTCTGCTTCCCCGGCGGGCAAGGAGCATGACTGTCATGATCAGCAACCCGCCGACCAGCGCAATCCGGGTCTGCACGGCGCCACAGAACAGGACCACCCCGCCCATCAGAATCACAAAGGCCAAAAGGTAAGCGGGAAGATGACCGCCAGGATGCCGCAAGGTCTGAATGACGCGTGTGGTCCATTTCCCATAGTTCTGCTGAGGTTTGACATACAGGTGGCAGGTCAACACCAGAGGCATGACAGCTGCCAGAGCCACCACGATTCCCGGAGGCAGAAGCGCATTCCATCCTAGCACCCTGAATGGCAGAGCACAGATCACAAGGACGGCGACCACGCCAGCACCTGTTGCGAAGCGTTTGAGAAGCTTGCCCAGCGCAATGTGGTCAGCCCCGGCCTGCGCCGTCAGCCAGAACACCGAAGCCAATACCCAGAATTGCATGATCCCGGAAAAAGCCGGTTGAGCGGCAACGGCCAGCGGCATCCATGTGCCGGGCCGCAACACCCAGATGGTTTCGCTGTAGAGGCTGTGACTTCCCGGCGATAAAAAACCAAGAACTGCCGGTGGCAGGGGCAGGCACTGAAACAGCAGCAACGCCAGCCAGCCGGCAAGGGCGGCAAACCCCGGCGGGCGAAAGAACTTTTCCGTGTTACGCCACAAGCGCATGGCAAGAAACACGCAAACAAAAACCGCCACGGCGGCCCATCGCCATGTCCAGGGCAAAGCATCGCCAAACAGGCTCAACAACCAGATCGCGACCAAAAACCAGTTCATGATTCTAGACATCCACCACCATTCCGGAAATAATTGCGGCAGGATTATCCTCAACCAGCCTGAGTGCAGCGGCTTTTCCAATCAGCTGGGTGGCGATGCGCAGTCCCTCGGACAACCGTGGCAGCCGATGGCCGGAGGAATGCCCGTCGCTGGCAAGTATATGAACCAGGCCCGATGATACCAGATGACAGGCGCAGGCCTGAGCGTCCGCCCCAAACCCCCCGGCAAGACTGCCGGCGGTGACCTGCACAAGGGCCCCGACCTCCACCAGGCGCGTCAGCGCCTCAGGGTTTTTGAGAATGCCGGGATTGCGCTCGGGATGCGTGATAATGGGCCACAAACCAGCCAGCCGCCACTCGAATATCGTTTGTTCCGCGTTGGCCGGAAGATGGCTGTGGGGGTACTCCAGCAACACGTAACGGGATCTGTTGAGAGTATAAAGAGATACGATATCGACGGGCAGCACCGAAGAGACATCCCCGCCAGGGAGAATATCGAGGGTTACGTTATGCTGTTGCAGGCATTCGGTCAGTAGTGCGATTTTTCGTTCAATAAGTTGCGGGGATGGAATATCGTTTTTTACATGTGGCGTGGCGACAATCGTCCGGGTTCCGTCGGCGACCGCGATGCGCGCCATGGCCAGAGACTCCTCCATGGACGATGCACCGTCGTCCATGGAGGGTAAAATGTGACAATGCAGATCGATCATGAAGATTTTCCCGGTTCTGCCACAGGAGTCTTGTCTTTTTTGTCACTGCCGTAGTGATGATAGTAGCTGTGGTGATAATAGGACGATTTTTCTATCTCAAGAGCGTTGATCACCAGACCGAGAACCCGGGCACCGGAATCCTTGAGGATGCGCAGGGCCCGGTCTGCAAATTCGTAAGAGGTCTTGCCACCGGCCGCCACCATGATGACGCCTTCGAACAGGCGGCACAAAAGGCGGGCGTCCGATACCGGAAGCACCGGTGGCGAATCGCAAACGATGACATCGAATTCGCTGCTCATCGAATCGATCAGTCCCGGCAGCTTGCTGGAAATCAGCAATTCGGAGGGATTTGGCGGAATCGGACCGGCCGTAATGACAAACAGGTTTTTGATCGCGGTTTTCTGCACGATATGTCCGTCGACGGCACCGGCCAGATAATTGCTCAGACCGCGGGTATTGGGCACCTTGAGAACGTGGTGAATGCGTGGCTTGCGCAAGTCGCCATCGACCAGGAGCACCCGCTTTTCCGATTGGGCCAGGGTTATGGCCAGATTGACGGAGGTAGTGGTCTTGCCCTCGCCGACGCCGGCACTGGTCAGCAGAATGCGTCGTGGCGCCTGGTCGGCAAACGAGAGAAATACCGCCGTACGCAAGCCCCGGTAACTTTCGGCAAACGACGAATGAGGCTCCCGCAGAACGGTTTCCTCTACATCGTATTTCAGATTGCGGCGCTTGGCCATGACTCCCAGGATCGGCAGACCCAGAATACTTTCGGCCTGTTCCGGATCCTTGATGGTGTTGTCGAAATAATCGATCAGAAATGCCAGCACAATACCCCCGATAAGACCGATAGCAAGGCCAAGGATAAGGTTGCCTTTTTTCCATGGCTTGGAGGGTATTTTGGGGACGGCGGCCTGCTCCACGATCCAGAGATTGACGGGATTGGTTTCCCCGGTGATGCTCTGCTCCTTCAGTTTCAGCATCAGGGCATCGTAAAGCTGCCTGTTGGTATCGACCACCCTCTTCAGGGCCCCGTATTGAATGAACTTTTCATTCAGGCCAATGGCTTCCGATTTGCTTCCCGTCAATTTGCTTCGAAGGGTCTGCTCATTGGAAAGAGCAAGCTCGTATTCGTTTCGCAACGAATCGATGATCCGGTCGATCTCCTGGCGTTTTTTTCTTTCCAGAACCTGAAGATCACCTCTGGTCTTGACCATGAGGGGGTGCTTCGAACCGAATTTGTTGGACAACTCCATGATGCTCTTTTCGGTTTCAACAATCTGCGACCGCAGGCTCTGCAGCGCCAGATCCGAGGTGATGGCCGAAATGGTTTCCAGTTTCTGATAGTTTCTTCCTGCTCTGCCGATTTTGTTGACCAGAATCTCCATCTCCTTGCGGCGGGTCTCGGCCCGCAGCAATTGCAGGTTGATTTCAGAGAGTTGCTCCGGCACCACCGCAATGCGATCCTCCATCGTCACGATATCGTTGGCTTTCATATAATCCTGCAAAGCCTGCTCGGCGGCCTTGAGTTTTTGTGCTTCATCCTCCGCTTTACGGCCCATCCACTCGAGGCTGCGACGGGTGGCATCCATCTTGAGCTGCAGTGTTTCCTCGATATAGGCCCTGGCCGTGGTGTTGGCCACCAGCGCGGCCAGTTCGGGGTTGGGGGACAGAAAATTTATCGTCACCAGCCGGGTCCCTTCAACCGGCCGTACCAGCAGGTTTTCGGTGATCTTTTCAACAATCGAGGCTTTGCGTCCGTTTTCTCCCGCGGGACTGTCTTCTTTGCGAAAAAGCATCTTGCGGACACCATCGGTCATATCGCCAAGCAGCTGCCAGGCGAATTGCAGCACGGTGCGTCTGTTGCTGGCGGACTCCAGATACTGCTCGTAATCCTTCTCCAGATTGAGCATGTCCACGACCCGCTCCACGACAGCCCGGCTGCGGATCAGCTGCAATTGGGTTTCGTAAAAAACGGGATCAAAGGAACTGCTCCGGCCCCGCGCGGCCAGCTCATCAGCCTCGCCCTTTTCTATGAGTACTTTGGCGGCGCCTTCGTACAGAGGCGTGGACGCATAGGTAAACAGCACCACCAGTCCAAACACGACAAGGAAAAAAGACAGCACCAGGCGACGGTACTTGCGTACCGTTGCGATCAGATCAAGCAGGTGAAGATCGGTTTTTTGAAAAGGCATATCAACTCTCTGCCTCCTGTAGTATTTGTTGAATTGCACCCGGTTGGATACCTGCCCGAAACCAGACTAGTTTTCATCCGGAACCGGCCCTTTTCCGCCGTGGCGGTGTCAATCCGCAGGCTTGCTTGTGCGGCGTACCGATGTACGCCTCCGCGCAATCCCTTGATTTCCTTGCCACAACGAAAAATTGCTCGTTTCCCATATGAAAACTACGCTGTATCCATCCGGAGTTTCCGGATGGATACCAGGCTAGAAAAAACTCTCAGGAACCACAATGACATCTTCCGGCATGACAGCGGTATGCATCGGAACCTTCTCCATAACGGTCTCAACACCATCGACCTTGCGGATCAGGCGGACTCTTTTCTGGGCAGCCAACTCAGTGAAGCCACCTGCCATGGTGATGGCCTTGATAACCGATGTCCCCATCTCGAGTTTATAGGCATCCGGTCGGTTAACCTGACCGGTGACATAAAACACCCCGGCGCGCGGAACAAAAACCCTGTCACCATCCTTGATTGGGACATTCGGCGAGGTTTCCTGTTCCTCGAGCAGGGTCTTGAGATCCACCGCAATCAGGTCATCCTGTCCGGGATTGTCCGGATTTTTTCGTTTGATGTTCACCTCGCTGCCCGCGTCGGCGGTCAATCCTCCGGCCTTGGATATCAATTCCATCAGGCTGGTCGCGCCGCTGAGTTCGTACAACCCCGGAGCCCGAACCTCCCCCATGATGATGGCCCTTTTGCTGCGAAACTCTTCGACGAAAACCGAGACCTGGGGATAGAGGATGTATCCCTCGGACAGCTTTCGGGCTATTTTGGCGGAGACCTGGGACACGGTAAGCCCCTCGATATCCAGTTCGCCGATAAGGGGAAACAGGATGGTCCCCTTTCCGCTCACTCTGGCGGTTGTATCCAGATCGGGGTTATCGTAGACCATAACCTTGAGCACATCGCCCTCTCCGACCCGGTAGTCCAGTTGTTCGACTACCGCGAATGTCAGGCAGCTCAGAAAAAGCGTAAACAGCAAACTACTCATAAAGACGAGATGTTTCATCATCAATGGCCTCCGCTGTGAACCCCGTTCAATAGCAGGTATCAAAGGGCGAAAATCAGGCTGAGATAAACATTGTTGCGATCATAATCATAAGCGATGTTGTTGGAGTTCCTTTTTATAAAAGTATACCCCCCGGAGAGCGCAAGCCAATTCGTCAAGGAATATTTCATGTCAAGCCCTGCGCCATAGTATTCATCGAGACGATCCCCGGAAACACCCTCGCCTCGGTAGCTGTTTCGCATATAATAGATGTTTGCGGTTGTCATCAGCTTCGGAAGAATTCTCTGAAAATACCGAACCTGATATTTCTGGGACAAGGTATAGTCTGTTTCAGCGATATCTGTTTCATTGGTCTGGCGTGTGGCATTGAATTCAATATAGGATTTTGGCGTAAACCTGTGCCGCAATTGCACTTCGGCAAGAAAATTGTCGACTTCGCCTGTATCGGAATCGTCAAAATCCTTCAGGCCGTAGCCAAAGCGGGCGCGCAAACGGGATTTTCGCGTTGCCATCCATTGCGCGCCAAGATACACCTGGTGTTCCTCGCTGTCGGAAAGTATGTTCTCGTCGTAATCGAGAGAAATGTAGTCGTATTCGACAAAAACCGAGGTTTTCGGCAGTATCCTGTACAAAAACCGTCCTGCAAAACTGTGGTCTTCCCGCTCGCGATAGGCGTTTCGCTGGGCATCATAGCTCAAGGTATAGAAACCGTATTCCGCTTCGATGCTGGTTTTAGGCGTAATTTCGTAACTTGCCCCGGCCGTCACGAGATTGGATTTGAACTTATCCAGTTCGCGACTGGTTCCGGTACCATAGGCATCATGGTCAAGTTCGTAAATATCGAGCACATCAAAGGAAAGTCCGCCACGGAAATTATAGCGGGCATAGGCCTCGGCGCGCTGATTGACCTGATCTTCGGAATCGAATTTGTCGTGCAGAAGGATGTCGGCCTGATATTTTCCATAGGCCTGCAGGCGGGTGGTTCCCTTGCTGCGGAACCGGCTCAATTCAAGACCGCCGGGTGCCGTATTAAGCGTATTGACACGGATCAAAGGGTAACGGCTGTTCGGCAGGACGACCCAGATGCCGGGGGTGATGCGGGTAATAAAGTCCCCTTCGCGATCGTATTCGCGATTGAAGAGATTGTCGGTATAAAAACCGCCGACGGACAGATAAGGGTGGATATAGCCAGCCTTGCCGCCGAGCACATCGCCCAGTCGGACGGCGGTGGTTGCCTGTTCGAAGGGGCCTTCGCTGTAAATGCTGGGAGGGACGATCTCCTGCGATTCCACGTCCGTTGCGACAATATCCGCACCCCATGCCTGACCGCCAAGCACAATCAGAAACGCCATTCCCAATATCCGTCTACCGATCATCGCATCCCCCTTTGCATCATCAGTCTGCATCCGGAAACCCCGGATCTTTTGTAACCTCCAAAGCCTGTCAGGAATTACACACCTGCTAAAATGCTAGCAAAAACCGTCGGAAAGTCTATTACCCGCGCCGCCGACCCTAGCCCTTCACAATTCCTGAAAACGTCCAATCGATTTATACAGGCGAATCCGGATTCTTCCTCGCCGCCAGATTGAAGTTCGCCGATCTTGTCGACGGGTTCCCTTCATCCAGTATCCCTGTGGCACTGTGTTTACAATATTCGGGCACCAATTCCTTGAGCAGGGCTACCACCCGTTCGACATCAGCCTCATGGGTTGCCTGGAGCAGCAGGGCGGTTTCGTCTCTGAGCCACTGTTCCGAAAAACATGCCGCCTCCAGAATACGAATCTTTTCATGACGGGTCGCCTTGACACCCTCTCCGGAAATGAGCAGTTCTTCATAGAGTTTTTCCCCGGGTCGCAGGCCGGTGAAAACAATTTCGATCTCCTCGTAGGGTTTGCGCCCCGAAAGCCGGATCATTTCTTCAGCCAGACAGACGATCTTGACCGGATCACCCATGTCCAGAAGGAAAATCTCTCCCCCCTGCCCCATGCACCCGGCCTGAAGAACCAGCTGTACCGCCTCCGGTATGGTCATGAAGAAACGGGTAATTTCCGGATGAGTTACGGTAACCGGCCCACCTCTGAGAATCTGCTCCCGGAAAGTCGGTATGACGCTGCCATGACTGCCCAGAACATTGCCGAACCGAACGGTAACCGCTTTGGTTTCCCCGGAACGCGGCAGATTCTGTACGTAGAGTTCGGCAACCCGCTTGGTGGCCCCCATGATATTGGTCGGATTGACCGCTTTGTCCGTGGAAATCAGAACGAAATGTTCAACGCCCCCCGCCAGACTTGCATCGACGATATTCCTGGTTCCGAACACATTGTTTTTAACCACTTCGACCGGATTGACCTCGGACATCGGGACATGCTTATAGGCCGCCGCATGAAACACGACCTGGGGTTTGTACCGGGAAAAAACCGCTGAGACTCTCTCCATATCCCGGATATCACTGAGGCTGGGAAGCAGGGAAAGACGGGGAAATTTTTCCCGCAGTTCGTTTTCGAGGTGAAACAAGGGGGTTTCGGCATTTTCGAAAAGAATCAGCTGCGCCGGGTCGAAATTTGCAACCTGCCGGCAGATTTCGCTACCGATACTGCCCGCGGCGCCCGTGACCAGAATGGACTTGCCATGCAGATAAGCGTTGATTTCCCGCACATCGAGGCGAATGGGGGATCGGCCGAGCAGATCTTCGAGGCACACGGAACGGCATTGTTCCATGGAAACCCTGCCGTCGATGATGTCGCCGAGGGTTGGCAGTATTTTGCAAGCGATACCGTGTCGCTTGCAGGAGGTGGCGATCTCGCGTAAAGCCCGGGGTGTCACGGAAGACTGGGCAACCACAACCATATCGACCCCGTGACGGGTGCAGATCTTTTCGAGGTCATCCTGGGTGCCCATCACCGGCACGCCATAGAAGACTTTCCCCTGACGCCGGATATCGTTGTCGATATACCCCAGCACCGCTTTGTCGAGCTTGGGATTTTCACGGATCTCGCGAACGATCGTCTGGGCGACAGTCCCGGAACCGACGATCAGAACCGACTTGTGCCTGGAGTTATAGCCTTTGGAGTTGAGCGCGAACTGCTCGCGCAGTATGCGGGTCGCGACCCGCACACCGATCATGATGGAAAAACACAGAAGAAAATCGAGAAGAACGACCGATCGGGGCAAGCCTTCATAGGAATGGAAAAACACCACATACAGGACCAAAGCCACAGAAGCCGCGATATTGGCTTTGAAAATCTGCAGCAGGTCCGGCATGGAAACGTAGCGCCACCACCCCTCGGCAAGCCCCATGAGCCAGAAAACAGGCAGTTTGATGAGTACCACAATGGGCAGCAGCGTTACGATCACCGACCAGTATTCGGCAGGTATCCTCAGATCGAATCGCAGCGCGAATGCATCTACAAAAGAGAAGACTATCGCTCCGATGTGAAAGAGCAAAATCAGAAGCTTGCGGACGCCGGTTTTTTGAAATGGCAAAGGAAGGCTCAAC
>NZ_JBFWJQ010000075.1:0-12492 GCF_050253115.1 Syntrophotalea sp. | reverse complement strand
ACCACTCCCACCAGCAATACCTTGAGCAGGGATTTGACCACCTCGATGATGGCGCGCCTGGAAAAGATGCGGCTCAGGCCGCTGACCGGGTTGAGCTTCGACAGTTTCGGCGCCATCGGTTCGGTGGTGAACAGCCAGCCGATCTGCAGATAGCTCGACAGGAATCCGACAACCAGGGTGGTCAGCAGAACCGGCGCCAGAAGCCGGGCCATCTGCCCGGCAATGCGGCCGAACAGCATCACGGTTGCCACCGGCGTGACTTCGAAATCGCCGGCAATGCTCCACAAGTGACCAAGAATGCCTTGCAGGGAACGCCAGAAACGCGGGGCGTAAAACATCCACAGCAGCAGCATGCCAGTCATCAGGGCGGCAGTATGGACTTCTCTGCTTTGCGCCACCTGGCCTTTTTTGCGGAAATCCGTGCGCCGCTTGGCTGTGGCCTGTTCCGTGCGTTCCTGATCCGAATCCGCCAAGAGTGTCTCTCCGCCGTTAAAGCAGGTTCAGCAAGGTGTGAAAACGCTCCGGCAGAGCGGCGAATTCCCGATTCAGCATCACCGCCAGCAGTTGCAGTGTCAGGCCGATGGAAATGAACGAGACGCCGATATTGACCGGAAAGGACAGCATGAAAACGTTGAGTTGCTGAAAAATGCGCGCCATCAGGCCGAGGGCCAGTCCCGACAGCAGCAGCACGACAAGCACCGGAGCGCTGAATCTGACCGCCAGAACAAACATCTCGCCGGTCAGGCGCGACAGGAACAGCGCGGCTTCGCCCCCCAGGTTCATCTCTCCGGCGGGGAGCAGTCGGTAGGAATCGGCGATCAGCCGCAGAAACAGGTGATGGATATCGAAAGCCAGGAAAATGAGAATCGCAAACACGTTCTGGAATTGCGAAATCAGGGATATCTGATTCTGGCTCGTCGGATCGAACACGTTGGCGGCGGCAAAGCCCATCTGATAACCGATGATGGCGCCGCCAAACTCCACCGCGATGAAGACCAGGCGGGCGATGTAGCCGATCATGAAACCGACCAGGGCTTCCCGGGCCAGCAGCAGGCCGAGGCCGACAGGGGCCAGAGGGGTGGCGGGGAGCAGCCGCGGCAGTACCGGAAACACCACCATGGCGATGGTCACGGCAAGTGCCACTCTTGTCCGCATCGGCACCTGGGCGCTTCCGAATACCGGCAGGGCGCTGAACAGGGCGGCGACCCGGGCCGCGCACACCAGAAAAGCCTGGAGGGTTTCGAGGGGAAGCAGTTCGATGCGCATCAGCCGCCCAGGGTCGGGATCTGGTTGAAAATATCCCGGGTAAAGGACACCAGCACACGGATCATCCAGGGGGAGCAGATCAGCAGGGTCACAAACACCGCGACGATTTTGGGGATGAAGGTCATGGTCTGCTCGTTGATCTGGGTTGCCGCCTGAAAAACGCTTACCAGCAGACCGACCAGCATGCCGGCCAGAAGCAGCGGCGCGGAGAGCATCAGGACCGTTTCAATGGCCTGGCGGCCGAGGGATATGGCGAATTCCGGGGACATGCAAGTTGATCCTTCCTGGCGTATCCTGGGCCGGTTTCCATCCGCGGCGTGCGGATGCAACCGGATCAAAGCATATGAAAGCTCTGCACCAGGGAACCGACGATAAGGGTCCAGCCATCGACCAGAACAAACAGCAACAGTTTGAAAGGCAGGGAGATGATGACCGGCGGAAGCATCATCATGCCCATGGACATCAGTACCGAAGCCACGATCATGTCGATGACCAGAAACGGGATATACACCATGAAGCCGATCTGGAAGGCGCGCTTGAGTTCGGACAGCATGAAGGCCGGTATCAGCGTCAGGGTGGGCACTTCCTGCTGGTTGGCCGGATCCGGATGGCCGGAAATCTCCATCAGCAGTTCAAGTTCCTTTTCCGAGGTCTGGGCGAACATGAAGCGGCGCATCGGCCCCACGGCCAGATTCAGGGCCTGTTTCTGGTCGATTTTCTGCGCCAGGTAGGGTTGCACGGCCTGCGCGTTGATCTGGTTGAAAACTGGCGCCATGATGAAAAAGGTCAGAAACAGCGCCAGCCCGATGATGATCTGATTGGGCGGCATCTGCTGGGTGCCCATCGCCTGCCGCAGAAAAGACAGCACGATGGCCAGGCGCACGAATGCGGTGGTCATCAGCAGAATGGCCGGCGCCACCGACAGTACCGTCATGATCAGCAGAATCTGCATCAGCGTCGACGGTGGTGGCTGACCGCCGGCCTGGCCGATGCCGATGCTGATGGCCGGCAAAGGGTCGGCGAGCGCGGCGCCGGCCAGCGACAGCAGCAACGCTGTCAGCAGGGCGACATGTTTCATGGCCGCTCCTTCAGACGCTTGCGCAGCATTTGAGAAAAGATTTGGTTTTCGGCGCCATCGACAGGCTCATCGCCATCCGGCAGGGGGGCGTCGTTTAGCAGGCAGATGCGCTCCGCCGTGACGCCAAGCAATAGCTCCCGGTCTCGCACCTGCACCAGATACAGGTATTTTTTTGGGCCCAGAGGGCGGGTTTCACGGATTCGGATCACGCCGGAGCGACCGCCGGTCGGCCAGCGCAGCCAGCGCTGGGCGGCGGCATACAGCAGCAGAATCAGTGCCATCACCACGGCCAGCCCGGCCCACATCCGCAACCCTCCGGCGGCGGGCAGCGCCGCCGTTTCTCCCGCTTGTGCAACAAACGGCAGCGTCAGAATCATCAGACAGGCGAAGCGCAGGCTCATCCGAGATTCTCCAGGCGCTCGGCGGGGCTCACCACGTCTGTCAGGCGCAGCCCGTAGCGGTCCTTGACCATGACCGCCTCGCCGCGGGCGATAAGCCGGGAATTGACATACAGGTCCAGCGGTTCGCCGGCCAGTTTGTCCAGCTCGATAATGCTGCCTTCCTGCAGTTGCAGCAGATCCTTGATGGGCATGCGGGTGGAGCCGATCTCGACGGAAACCTCCAAAGGGATGTCGAGCAGAAATCCTAGGTCGCGGATTTCCGTGGAAGTCGGCGGATTGTTGTTCTGGACTTTTTCTTCGGTAGGCATGGTGTCCTCGCTAGGTAATCTTGGTCGGAATAGGGGGGCGCTGGATGCGGCCGGTGATGCACACCGCCTTCATCCCCTGATGGGTGCCGGCCATGGCCTGGAATTTGGGCTGTCCGGCGGCGCGGATCTGCAAAGGGCTGGATGGTGCGCAGCCCAGATCGAGGATGTCCCCCACCTGAAAATTGAGGATGTCCCGTACCGTCAGATTGAGGCTTGCCAGCCGGGCGGTGAGTTCGACATCCATCAGCTGGATCTCCTGCTCCAGCATCGCCTGCCAGGGGCGGTCCTGGCTTTCGGGAAATACCGCCGTGCGGGCGCGCATCTTTTCCTTCAGCGGGTCGAGCATCGCCATGGGCAGCACCAGGATAATCTCGTCTTCGAGATTCTGTCCGCTGACGACGAAGCGCGCCGCCAGCACCGAAGCGTCGCCGGGAACGATATTGATCAGCCGTGTCGAGCTTTCGATTTTGACCAGCGTGCTTTCGAGCTTCTCCACCGGAGAAAAGGTTTTGTTCAGATCCAGACAGGCATCGGCGATGGTGTTGCGCAAAACGTTGGACTCGATGACGGTCAGGGGGCGGCCCGGCAGGCTCAGCTCCACGTCCGGCGCGCCGCCCAGCAGGTACTCCAGCAGGTAAAACGACAGCCGCTCCCGGAAGATGATCACGCCGCGCCAGCGCAGGGGATCGAGACGGATGACTCCCAGCGCGTCACGGCCGGCGAGCTGCTGCAGAAAGGCGTCGTATTCATAGACTTCCATGATGCCGCGGCGTACGCCGATACTGCGTTGCAGACGGTTGGTGAGGGAAATGCCGAGGTGCCGCGCCATGGTGTCGAGAATCAGATCGAAATTCTCAATCTTGCAATGCCGCGGCCCCTGCAAGGCGACCAGGTTCAGGCTGGACACTTCGCGCCGGGTCTGGGCGGGCGCATCCGGTTCTTCATCGCGCAGCGGGATTTCCCCGTCATGCACTGCCGACAGCAGTTCGGCGATTTCCTCTTTGGAAAGAATACGTTCCACGCATCGCCCCTTACTGAACGACGAATTCGGTGAAATAGATCTTCTGGACCTTGCCTTTGCGGAAAAAGCTGTTGATTCTGGACAAAAGCTCAGCTCGCAGTTGCAGCTTGCCTTGCAGATCCGACATTTCACTGAAGGTTTTGTTGCTCATCAACAGCAGAATCGCGTCGCGGATCTGGGGCATGCGCTCGCCGGCCTCCTTCATGGCCAGCTCGCTGTCCACCTCCAGGGTGATGGCCGCCTTGAGGTAGCGGGTGCCTTCGACATCGAGGATGTTTACGATGAACGGCTCGATCTCCACCATCAGGCCGCTCAGCACCTTGGTGCCTGCATTCGGTGCGGTCTCGGTACCAACCTCCGATGGCGGCTCCGCCGCCGGCGTGCTGGCCCTGCCCATCATATAGGCGGCCACACCGATAGCGGCCAGCAGCAGTAGGCCGAGGACGCCGATGAGGATGAGGTTCTTGCTGTTTTTTCCGGAAACCGGGCCGTCTTGCTGAAAATCCTTTTCCGCCATGATGCGTGTCCTTGCAGGTTAAAATGGAAGTTGATCCGCCGCGTCGATCAGGTAAGGGAGTTTATCCTGGTACTGGTTGAGGTTTTCCAGAACGAACTCCACCCGTCGATTGAGAGCTTTTTGCTCGTTGCCAAGGTTGGGAGCCACCGGCCGCCGGTCCCCGTAACCGACCGCCGACAGGCGGTCCAGTGGCAGAAGGTCTTCGGCGGCGAAAAATTTAAGGACCGTCACCGCACGCTGTACCGAGATGTCCCAGTTGGTGACGGCCGGATCGGAGGGCGGCTGGTCGTCGGTGTGTCCTTCGATGCGCAGCAGCAGCGGCAGCGGCTGGACCAGGCCGGCGATTTCCCGCAGGACCGGGCCGGCTTCCGGCCGCAGGGTAGTGCTGCCGGCTTCGAACAGGATGGCGTCCTTGACGCGCAGGATGACGGCTCCCCGGTCCTGCACCAGGTCGATATCCCGGTCGATGCGCAGGCGGGTCAGCATGGCCTGTACCCGGTTGTAAAGCCGGCTCACGTAATCGTCATCCATCGGCGCGTAGCTGATGACCTGCGGCTTGTTGATTTCGCTGACGCTGGAACTCTGCAGGAACCCGAAGGCGCCTTTCAGCGATCCCAGGGCGTCAAAGAATTTGCGCTTGTCCAGATTCGCCATGGACAGCAGCAGCACGAAGAAGGTCAGCAGCAGGGTCACCATATCGCTGTAGGTCACCATCCAGGCAGGAGCGCCCGCCGGCTGTTTTTTCTGTTTTTTTCGCGCCATGATTATTTCTTTTTGCCGAAGTGGGATTGACGGTCCCTGGGTGCCACGAAGGCGTGCAGGCGATGTTCCAGAACCCGCGGGTTCTCTCCCTCGAGAATGGAGCGCATGCCTTCGGCAATCAGGGTTTTGTCCAGGACCTCTTCCGCCGAGCGGTTCTTGAGCTTGCCGGACACCGGCAGGCAGATGATGTTGGCGATGACCGAGCCGTAGAAGGTGGTCAGTAGCGCCACCGCCATGGCCGGCCCGATGGTCGAGGGGTCGTTCATGGTCTGCAGCATCTGCACCAGGCCGATCAGGGTGCCGATCATGCCCATCGCCGGGGCGTAGGTGCCCATGGCCACCATGATCTCCGAGCCCCGGTCGTGGCGCTCCTCCAGATACTCGATCTCCCGGTCGAGCATCTCCTTGAGTTTTTCCGGTTCCTGGCCGTCGACGGCCATCTGCAGACCTTTGAGGAAAAACGGATCATCGACCTCCTTGGTCACCGATTGCAGGGAAAGGATCCCCTCCTTGCGGGCCTTGCCGGCGTAATTGATGATCTGGGCGATGCGATCCGTCGACGAGAAACGGTGGGTAAAAAAGGCTTTTTTGACAACCGAAACGGTGCCCATCATGTCCTTGAAGGTGTAGTGCACCAGGGTGGTGCCGATGGTGCCGCCGATAACGATCATGGCCGAAGGGGGATCGATGAACAGGGTGACGCCTCCGCCGGAGGCAATG
Organism: Syntrophotalea sp.; assembly: GCF_050253115.1. NCBI lineage: Bacteria > Pseudomonadati > Thermodesulfobacteriota > Desulfuromonadia > Desulfuromonadales > Syntrophotaleaceae > Syntrophotalea > Syntrophotalea sp. Next base: position 6,419 of record NZ_JBFWJQ010000075.1, on the reverse strand, counting down.
GCCAGAATCATGAGGATGAAAGCCGCCGCGATACCGGCGATGGTTGAGAAGTCCATGGTGTCCCCCGGTGAAGTAAATATGAATCCGGGCGCTGCCTGCCGCTGGCCGGCCAGTTCGCCGAATGTGTCACGGGGGCTTTTCGCAAGGAGCGTGCCAGCTGCTGAAAGCCGTTTGTCCGGGTGGATTGGTGGAGCAAAAACGTTGATTTATTAAATATTTAAAGGTTCTTTATTCCAGTATGATGGGTTTTTTCGCGAAACCGGTGCAGAAGTCGGCCACGCAAGTGGTCTGCGCAAGCCGGTTTTGTCAGGATTTTGACGATGAGAACCGTCGCCCCCGGCGCATCCCCGGGCATCGATCCGGGCGGTCGCTTTGAAGCATAGGCGGGGTGTACGGGTCAGATTCATGACCCGAATGACGATGCCGACCGTCAGGGCGATAAAAACAGGAGCAGGTCCCGGGGTTGCCTTTACCCCGCGCCGATCATGGTGGGCACCCTGTTGCGATCACGATTTTTGCCGGACCGGGATCATGCCGCACCGGATTCAAGGATCGCGAAACGCCGAAACTTGACGCGCGTCAAATGTCTCGCGGTCGATTTCGGCTATGATGGGCTTAAAACGGCGGAACCATAACAGCCTGTGACGCCTCTTTCCGGAAACATTCAGACGAAAGGCAACGCCATGAAAATCGTTGATGTCAAAACGGCAGCTCTTGTCGAGAATCCGCACCGCGTAAAAGTCAGCAAACTGCATGATTCGGAACACGCCCAGGTCATGCACATTACCCTCGAACCGGGCGAGTCCCTGAAAAAACACATTACCCCCGTCGACGTGGTTTTTTATGTTCTGGAAGGGCGCGGGGTGGTGGAGATCGGGGATGAGAAGCAGGAGGTCGGGCGCGATACCCTGATCGACAGCCCGGCGAAGATACCCCATTGCTGGTACAACCAGGGCACCTCGGTTCTCAGGATTCTGGTCGCCAAAATACCCCGTCCGACGGAATCGACCCGGCTGCTGTAAGTATCATCGCCTTGTCCATACGGGAAATCCCGCCGCGCGAAAAGGCAAGTTTTGCGAAATACCAAAGTGGTGTAAAAAACCGAAGACCCGCCAGGTTATCCCGGCGGGTCTTCGCTGTTCTGTCGCATGTTAATGCCGGCTGGAGCGGCAGGTTTTTATTCAGCATGTCGCGGGTGTTCACCCGGAAATCGGGGTTGGACACAGCGCGGTTTTTTGATGGTGGAAGGGCCGTATCCGTAACAAAACTAATCGACTTCCATGTCGGTGCTCCAGACTTCCCAGACCCTGCCGACAAGATCCGGTCCGGGCTTGAGGGTCAGTTTGCCAGGTTTCCAGCCCGAAGGCGTCGCCTCGGCACCGTCCGTCGCCCTGACCAGCTGAAATGCCTGAATCTGCCGCAGGGTTTCGGCGACATTCCGGCCGACGGGCGGACTCAGGACTTCGTAGCCCTGAATGATGCCATCCGGGTCGATGATGAACCTGCCCCGGTTTTCCACGCCGGCATCCTCGTTGTAGGCGCCATACGCGGTTCCGACTTTGCCTCCGGCGTCCGAAAGCATATGAAAAGGAACGCCGCCGTCCACCATTTTCGACAACTCCTTGTCGTTCCACATCTTGTGGACAAAAACGCTGTCGATGCTCATGGTCAGCACTTCAACGCCAAGATCCTGAAATTTTTTGTAATTAGCGGCGACCGCCGCTATTTCCGTCGCTCAGACAAAGGTGAAGTCCCCCGGGTAAAGGCACAGTACGACCCATTTCCCGAGAAAATCGGACAGCTTTACAGAAGTGAAATCGCCCTTGTAATAGGCCGGGGCGCTGAAGTCAGGGGCCGCCTTGCCGAGCTGAATGGTCATGCGCATTACCTCCTTCGCCTGTTGTGTCACCTCGTTTTTTTCGGTGGATTCCGTCTGGCCGACCAGGCCGCCGGTCGGCCGGGCACATCCTGCCTTGGGCTTATCGGTCATAAGCTGCCTCCTCTGTTGGTGTTTGCCGATGTTTCTTGGCTGCTGCTAAAAGACTATCACCCATGGTGGAACTCGCAGCTATCTGTTGAAAATTTTCCGTATACATTCTGTTTCAACCCCGCTGCCGCCACACGTTCGGCAGCCTCCGGGAGACTTGATTCCAGCGATTTTGAAGCTGCCGTGGTTGATCTTCATCGGGTTGCGGACGGTGGTGACCAGGGGGTGGCGCCGGTCATGATCCTGCCACGGCCCTCCGATTGTAACTAATGGAAAAATATTAAGGAAATAGTGTTAATTGTTGACTTGAATTTGACACTCGTCCGGCCTGGGCTATCATTAAAACATTGCCCGCAGGGGGGGCGTATCGCGGATATCAGGATTATTGATTGCCAGCAAAAGGAGGAGCGATCTCTATGGCCGGTAAATTCGAATTGAAAAAGGCGAAGGATGGTCAGTTCATGTTTAATCTCAAGGCTGCCAATGGTCAGGTCATATTGACCAGTGAGCGCTACAAGGCAAAACCCAGTGCGGAAAACGGAATCGAATCGGTACGCAAAAACGCTCTTCGCGAAGGCGCTTTCGAAAGATTGGAAAATGCCCGAGGGGAACCCTATTTCATCCTGAAAGCGACTAACGGCCAGGAAATTGGCCGTAGTGAATACTACTCTTCCAAAACAAGCATGGAAAACGGCATCGAATCGGTCAAGAAGAATGCCCCTGAAGCCAGGATCGAGGATTTGACCGGGTAAAGCTTCTTCAGAGCGAGGTGAAGCCTGCCTCCTTCCTCTGGGCCGGAGGCGGGCTTTCCTGATGTCCAAAAAGGGCGCGATGTGGCTTTCTCTGGCTGTTATGCGCTTTGCCCGATGCGATATTGCCTGCAACATTGTGCATGTTTGGGCGCTTTTTCTTTTTTGGAGCAGCATGACCAGCCCGCCACAAAGCGCCAGTGTGCCGTCCGGAAGCTGTAGGGGCGACAGTATCTCCTGATAGAGAATCCATCCTGACACAGACCCCTCGGCTGTTTTCTTTTATCGGTATCAGAAATTAAGGTTTTTGTTTTCTCAAAGGAATTCAGAAATTCGCTGCGATATCGAGTTTCAGCGCATGGCTGGTGGCGCCGCCGCTACTCTGCAGATCGCAGTTATAACCGAGACCGACCTGCAGTCTTTCGGACAGCCGGGCCCCGAGCGACACGCCGAGCAGCAGGTTGTCCGAGGCGAGATCCCGGCCGGGCGTGTCGAAGCGCCCGCCGCCGCCCGCCAGGGTCGCCGACAGATCCTCGGTTTGGCGGTCGAACTCGTGCCGCCACTCGGCCCGCAGTTCCGGCAGCAGCCGCCACCGGGACAGATCGACGGGACGGCTGAGACGCATTCCCACCAGGCTCCGCAGCGAGTCGTTGTGCCGCGTGCCGACCTTTAGATCGGCGCTGTCGGCGCCCTTCTCCCGGAAACTCTCCTCACGCAGGTGGACGAAGCTCAGTCCCGCCGTCGGATCGAGGATCCAGTTCCCCAGATTCAGGCGATAACCGCCGCCGATCGCGGCGCCGTACAGCGTGCCGTCATGGTCGCTTTTGGCGGTCCGCGAGGCAAAGGGGATGCTCCGGTCGGCGTCCAGCTGAACCAGGCCGCCGCCCAAGACAGCGTTCAGATGCCAACCGCTTATGCCGGACTCCCGCCAGGCGGCGTAGATATAGCCCTGCTGGCTGTCGCTCTCGCCGTCGTCGCGGGAGTGCCGGGCTTCGTAGCGGTTTTCGGCCATGGCCACCGCCGCTCCCAGGGTCAGTCCCCCGGCGGTCCGTTCCACGCCCAGCATCAGGCCGTACAGGTCGGCCTGCAGGGCGTCGTAGGCGCCGTCCCGACGGTAGCCGGCGTCCCGCCCGAGCAGTTCCAGCCAGCCGGTCCATGTCCCGGGTTTCGCATCGGCATCGACTTGCCGCAGGTGCCGGCCGAGATCGGCCAGCCGCGCCTGGGCTTCGTCCAGCACCAGCACGCTGGCCGCGCCGTGAATGCGGGGGGTCAAACTCTCCAGGTTGGCATTCAATGCGTCCCGGCTCAGGGCCAGATCGAGGGAATCGAGCAGATCGGCGAAGTCACTCTCGGCGGCCGCTCTTTCACTGTCCAACACGGCCGCCAGATCCCGGTTGTGCGAGTTCGCCAGACTGGCGTAGCTGTTGCGCGTCACCTCCAGGCTCAGGCTGTCCGCCGCGCTTTGCAGGTCGAAGCTCAGGATGGCCGCGCCGGCCAGAGTGTTGAAGCCGCCGATGACAGAGCCGGCCTCCAGAAAGGTGTAGCTGCCGCCGGTGGCGTAGCTGTCCGGCAGAAGCAGCAGAGTGCCGGCCAGGGCGGCGGTACCGGTGACGGTCAGCCGGTCGGCGACACCGTCGCCGATCTCGATTTCCAGCGTGCCGTCCGCGGCCTGGGTGAAATCCCCGTCGATGGTCAGATGGCCGACGGAGGCGCCCGGCGCCACTCTCCCCCGGCTGTTCACGTCGCCGGTCAAGGAGCCGTTGCCGCCGAGGATGCCGCCGCCGAGAACCGTGGTTTGTCCGGCCAGTGCGCCATCGACTCCCAGTCGCCCGAACATCACCTGTATCGAATCGAAGGCGGAGTCGCCGCTCAAAGACCAGTCCTCGCCCATCATCATCAGATTTTCAGCTCCGATGAAGCGTGTCTCCTCGCTGCCGGTGCCGAGCAACCCCACTATGTCCGATGTCCCCGATAAAAAAACGGAGCCGATAAGATTCGAACCCGTGTCCAGGATCAGCTCGGTATTTCCTGACGCGTAGACAGAGGCGATCGCGCCGCTGATGGTGCCGGAGTTGAGAATCACCGCTTCCTCCAGGGACCGGACGCCAATGCTCATACCGGCCTCCAGATCCGGATCGTCGTAAGAAGCCTTCGCCTCGATGACACCGCTGTTACTCAATAGGGCGGGACCGCCGCTGAGCAGCACCCCGATGGCATAATGGGCGGCGTAGGCGTTAATGGTGCCGCTGTTGATAATGCTCACGGACTTGCGGCTGTCGCCCCAGACGCCATATGCAATGTTTCGTTGACTGTCCCAGACGCGGGCCGTAATTTCACCGCTGTTGTGAATTTCCAAGGGATTGCCGCCATTGGCCGCCCAGATGCCGAAGGCCATTGCCTGATCCGACTCGGCGGTGGCGAGCGCCGTCATGCTCCCGCTGTTGTCCAGCAGACCACCCTGCAGGCAGACGGCGTAGGCGATTGCCTGTTGGTTATCACTTGAGGCAACTCCCTCGATGCCTCCCTCATTGATCACCTGCCCCGCGGGGCCGCCCCAAAGATAGATGCCGCGAGCTGTTGCCAATTCATCCACACCGCGCGATTCGGCGGCAATCGTGCCGCGATTGAGGACACTACCGGCGGCGCTGCCCCAGAGATCGATTCCGTGGGCATTGATGGTCCCCCCGGCGATCCAGGGAACGGCTATGAGGTTTTGATTGTTTTCCACGGCAAGGTTCGCACCTTCCCAAGGGGTGGTGATAAGATAGGTCCCTTCCAGATTGACAGCCGCCGATGTGTAGCGGATATTCATGTATCCGCCGTTGCCCCACTCGCTGCCCCAGCTGTTTCGCAAGATCCAGCTCCCCATTCCGCCATCGGCTGACTCGTCGTTCCAGCCCACCAGAGCAATGGCATGGTTAGTAGCCGTGTAATAAGGAACGGTATCCCTGACGGTTGAATTGGTATTCTCGAAAATGTCGCCGGAATAGGCAGCAAAAGCATTGTCGACCAGCACGGCGGCATCGATCGCACCGATCCGATAAAGGATGCGTTTGGTGGTCTCGATATCATTGGGCGGAATGCGATACCAATCGAGAAAGCTGTTCCGTGCAGCGTCCCAGTGCACATCAGGACCGGGATCAGCGGTGACATAGGGAAAAACCGATTCCAACGGAACGCCGTACTCGGTCAAGGCCGTCAGTTCTTCGTAATCGTAGTTTGCTCCGCCACAACCGTCAAAACCGTCATACAGCGGACTCAAACTCCAAACGATGAAGGCTTCCGACAGATCGATGGCCTGATCGTCATACCGCCCATGGGTCCGGTTCCAGGTACTTTCCGCCGCTGCCAATGCCCCGAAGCTGTAACAGCTGCCGCAAGCACCCTGGTCGCGCACCGGTCCGATATAGCTGTGACCGTCGATGTTTCTCAGGTCGAAGGAGGACGGAAGGTCGAGTCCCCAGGCGACTCCGATGAAAAGAAAGAAGCCGAACAGGCAGGTGAGCAGGCTAAATCTCATCATGGCTCCGGAATTACTGATACGATAACGTTATTACTTAGTGCGATAGGAAACCCCCCGGCTCTGCCGGGGGACTTGTAAAGTTTGACAGTACCGGGAGTAAATGAAAGCCTCCCCTCTGTGAACCGCTCAAAGTTCTCAGGAAAGGAGGCTTTCGATGGGC
>NZ_JBFWJQ010000074.1:0-12783 GCF_050253115.1 Syntrophotalea sp. | reverse complement strand
TCCTTGTGATCCTTGATCGGCTTGGACAGTTCCTTCAGGTAAGCTACGGCAGACTCAACCGCCTTGTCGATGCCGCGCTTGATTTCCATGGGATTGTGGCCCGCGGTCACCAGCTTGACCCCTTCGCGATAAATGGCCTGGGCCAGAACGGTCGCGGTGGTGGTACCGTCACCGGCGACATCGGAGGTCTTGGAAGCGACTTCCTTGACAAGCTGGGCACCCATGTTTTCGAACTTGTTTTCCAGTTCAATTTCCTTGGCGACGGAAACGCCGTCTTTGGTAATCAGGGGAGCGCCGAACGAACGGTCGATGACGACATTGCGACCCTTGGGGCCGAGAGTAACTTTAACAGCATCGGCCAACTGATTGACACCGCTGAGAATCAGAGCGCGGGCATCCTGTCCGAATTTGATTTCCTTGGCAGACATATCTGTTTATCCTCCTTTGGATTGGCTTTACTGAAACAATAGCGATTTACTCGAGAATACCGAGAATATCGTCTTCACGCATGATCTGATATTCCTTGCCGTCGATCTTGATCTCGCTGCCGGCGTATTTGCCAAACAGAACGCGGTCGCCGACCTTGATGTCCATGGGAAGCACGGTGCCATCTTCGAGCACCTTGCCCTTGCCTACGGCCTTGACGACACCCTGCTGGGGTTTTTCCTTGGCGGAGTCAGGAATAATGAGGCCACCGGCGGTGGTGGTTTCCTCTTCGGTCCGTTCCACGATGATACGATCACGCAAAGGTCTGATGTTCATGCTGCATTCTCCTTTCGTTCGGTCATAAAAATTTTGAGTGCGGGACGCATCCCGAAAAAAACCTTCTCAACATCCAAACAAAAAAAGCTCAAGTCCGTTGCAAGCGCGGACCAAAGCCCTGGACTTTGGCTCGATGTTAGCACTCGTTTTGGGTGAGTGCTAACAAGCAAGGCTAAATATAATCAGCTGATGGTGAATGTCAAGGGATTTCGATAAATTTCTGCAAAGACCGGGCGATCTCATAAAATCTCCCCCGGAATGTATACCGGATCGCCAAGAAACCGGCTTGACTTTGAGAAAGCAGGTGTGTTACTTGGTTTTCAACTCGCATGAGTTCCGACAATTTGCAGGTCTCCCGTAACTGGCGTCTCGAGGTGGTTCACCACCGGGGAGCGGGATCAAAAGACCTGAGAGCCGTACGCCTGGGCCCCCTTGAACAAGGGCCAGGCGTTTTTTATTTTCCGAAGGAGCAGACAGCCATGAGCAAGAAACTCTATATCCCCGGACCCGTTGAAGTGAGTGCCGACGTTCTGGAAGTCATGGCCACCCCCATGATCGGCCACCGCATGAAAGAGTACGCCGACCTGCACAAAGAAGTCGTCGACGGCCTTAAAAAACTGCTGAATGCCCCCGGACCGGTTTTTCTGTCCACATCCAGCGCCTTCGGCGTTATGGAGGGTGCGGTCCGTAACCTGGTGCAAAAACGCTGCGCCTGTTTCGCCAACGGCGCATTCAGCAAGAAGTGGTACGACGTTACCCTGCGCTGTGGCCTTGAAGCCGACGTATTCAGCGCCGAATGGGGGCAGCCGGTAACCGCGGCGATGGTTGACGAGGCCCTGTCTACCGGCAAATACGACGCCATGACCCTGGTTCACAACGAAACTTCCACAGGAGTCATGTCACCTCTTGAGGAGATTGCCGCGGTGATGCAGAAATACCCCGATGTCTCCTTCATCGTGGATACCGTCTCCTCCATGAGCGCCGTCCCCATCGACGTCACCGCCCTGGGCATCGATGTCTGCCTGGCCGGCGTGCAGAAGGCCTTCGCCCTGCCGCCGGGACTGGCCGTGTTCGCCGTCAGCCGCAAGGCCCTGGACAAGGCGCGCACCACTCCCAACCGGGGCTACTATTTCGATTTCGAGGAATTCGAAAAGAACGACGAGAAAAACAACACCCCCAGCACGCCCTGCATCAGCATGATCTTCGCCCTGCGCCACCAGTTGCAGAAAATGTTCGCCGAGGGCCTGGAAAACCGCTACGCACGCCACCGCCTGATGGCCGACACCACCCGCGCCTGGGCCCTGAAGCAGGGCTTTGGGCTGTATGCCGCCGAAGGCGCTCGCTCCCAGACCTTGACCGCCGTCGCCAACGACGGCCGCACCGATGTGGCCCGTCTCAAGGAACTGCTCGGTGAACGCGGCTATGCCATGGACGGCGGCTACGGCAAGATCAAAAATACGACATTCCGCATCCCGCACATGGGCGACATGACCATGGCCGACATGGAAGAATATTTTGCGCTGCTTGAGGAACTGCTGCCCCAGGTGCGCGCCTGATTTTCATCCGTACCCCCCGGATGGAAAACCCGGGGCATCCCCATGCCCCGATTGTTTCATTTTCTCCTCAAGCCCCCCGACAGGGGGGCTATTTTTGATGGGTGCATGAATGCGATACAAACATGTGTATCAGCTCCATCCCAACGGTATTTCTCTCGACAAACTTGCCCCTGGGGCAACCCTGGAACAATCCCCCCGCCCGCACTTATCACGCCAGCCAATCTGAAACTTGAGCCCCTGTCCATCCGCCGTTTCCTGATGGAAACGGCTTAATAAACACATCTCACCCAACTTCGTTATTTACTTGAAAAGACACCGAAATTCTGCCAACCTAGAAATAACTAACACCTAAATGCTTTTTTCGGGAAAGGAGAGGTGCCTGCCCCGAAGAGAGTGTATTTAATTCCGGGAGGAAAACATGCGTATGAAAATGTGGCGGACAATCTGCTTGGCAGTACTTCTGATGATGGGCAGCTTCGGCGCCCCGGCCCTGGCGGGCCAGCAGCCGCTCACGGTGTATGCCGGCGCTGGCCTGATGAAACCGATGGATGAACTCAAAACACAGTTCGAGGCACGCTACAAGATCCCTGTACAGTTGATCTATGGCGGCTCCGGCGAGCTGTTCGGGATGATTGCCACCCGCAAGGCAGGCGACGTTTTCATCCCCGGAGCGGACAAATACAACAAGGATGCCGTAAAGCAGGGGCTGGCCCGCGCAGAAGGACAAAAGTTGCTATGCTACCATGTGCCGGTCATCCTGGTACCGGCCGGCAATCCTGCAAAAATCCAATCGCTGCGGGATCTGGCCCGGCCCGGCGTGCGCGTTGCCCTGGCCGACGCCAAAGCTGCGGCCATCGGCAAAGTCGGCAACGAGATTCTGACCAAGAACAACCTTATGGAAACCGTTGCAAAAAATACCGTGGTTCGTCCCAGCACCACCAACCAGCTGCTGATTTATGCCGCCACCGGACAGGTGGATGCCTGCATCGCCTGGGAAGATCAGGCCATCTGGGGCCAGGCCAGGGGCAAGGTCGATATCGTGCAGATCCCCGCTGCCCAGAACAGCATCAAAACCATTCCCGCCTCCGTCGTGACCTATTCGCAACAAGCGGACCGGGCCCAGGCATTCATCGATTACATTGCATCGCCCGAGGGCAAGGCCCTGTGGCGCAAATGGGGCTTCCCTGTCGCCAGACCGGAGTGATTTTATGGCGAATCGGCTTTTCAAGGCAGGTCTGACCAGCATTACCGTATTGTTTGTGGGCATGCTGCTGTGGGCCATGTTGTCCCTGGTTTTTATGCCCCGCTGGGCGGAGGTGCTCAGCAGCACCCTGTCGGAGGAAATGCTTTACAGTATCCGCCTGTCGCTGATTACCAGCGGCATTTCCGTGGCGGTGGTCATGATACTGGCGATCAGCATTGGCTACGTACTGGCGCGCTTTCAGTTCCCCGGCCATCAGCTGCTGCGCACCGTTGTTGATTTGCCAATGGCATTCCCTGAACTGGTGCTGGGACTTTGTTTGCTGCTGCTGTTCGGCCACGATCCCGTGGCCGGCTGGCTCAAGCAAGCCGGCATCGATATCGTGTTCAGCAAAACCGGCATCGCCATTGCGCAGATCTTCACCGCCGCGCCCTATGCGACGCGTGTGGTATACGCCGCATTCCGCAGCATCAGTCCACGTTATGAACTGGTGGCCCGCAGCCTTGGCTGCGGGCAATGGGCGGCCTTCTGGCGCGTGACCCTGCCCATGGCCAGAGGCGGTCTGTTTGCCGGAGCGGTGATTGCATTTGCCCGGTGCATGGGCTGTTTCGGAACGGTTCTCATCCTGGCCGGCGGCACCCGCATGTTCACGGAAACGCTGCCGATCACTCTGTATCTGAACATCTCCTATGGCAATCTGGCCATGGCCATGACCTCGGGTATCCTGCTGATTCTGATTTCTCTGGCGGCTATCGTGGTTTTTGAGATGTTGAACCGTGAGGTGGTACTATGATGGCGTTGCTGGAGATCCGGGACCTGTATGTCGACCTGGGAGAATTCAGCCTGAGAGGTGCCAGCCTGGCTGTGGAGAAAGGCAAATACTGCTGCCTTATCGGTGACTCGGGGGCCGGGAAGAGCATCCTTCTGGAAACGATCATCGGCAGCTTCAATCCCCTGCGCGGCCAGATCCTGTTGCATGGGCAGGACATCACAAAATGGTCCCCGGAGCGGCGCAAGATGGGTATCGTATACCAGGACTACATGCTTTTTCCACATCTGAACATATTTGACAATATCGCCTTCGGCATGAAGCTGCAGAAAATGTCCCGAAAACAGGTAAAAACCAAGGTTTGCGACATCTCCGCCCGCCTCGGCATCGAAAACCTGCTGCACAGGGACATCAACACGCTGTCGGGAGGAGAACAGCAACGCGCCGCGCTTGCAAGGGCGCTTGTTGCCGATCCCAAGGTTTTGTTGTTGGATGAGGCCTTCAGCGCGCTGGACGTTGCCAGCCGGGAACGCATGCGCAGCCTGCTGCGCCAGCTGGTCAAAGACCTCGACGTCACCGTCCTGCATGTCACCCACGACATGGAAGATGTCTGGGCCCTCGCCGACCAGGTGGCGGTTTTGCATGATGGGCAGATTCTGCAAACCGGCTCCCCCGAGCATGTTTTCAACTGCCCGCGCCCCGGCTTTGTTGCCCATTTTCTCGGTGCGCGCAACATACTGCAAGGCAGGGTGCTCGACTGTGACCCTTCGGGTCTGACGCACATCGAGGCTGGGAAGGCCCGGTTTTACAGCATTGACCACGCCCCGGTCGGACAGCAGATTCTGGTATCCGTGCGGCCCGAGGAACTGGGCCTGGCCAGAGAACAGCCACGTGGCACCTTGCGTAACCATCTGCCCGCCGAGATTGTTCGCATGGAACGACGCGGCCCACTGGTATGGGTAACAGGCCAGGCCGACGGATTCTGCCTGCAGGCCGCCGTCACAGTGATGGGTGCCCGTGAGCAGGATCTCAAACCGGGAGACACCGCTATATTTTCTTTTTCCGCAACCAGTTTGCGCATTATCGAGCAGCAAAAAAACGCTCCGTCCAGGATTTTACAGGATCCGCCGATGGCGCCGCGAATCATTCCACAGGCACTTGTGGCCGATTGATGCCTGCCTGCTCCGACGGAACCGGGATTGGTTGAAAACACCCTTAGACACACTACAAAGCGGGCCCTGAACGGGCCCGCTTTGTAGTGCCTGCAGTTTTAAAAGCTGGTATCCATCCGGAGCTTCTGGATGAACGCAAGCTTATTTTTCCTTGCGCAGCCTGCCGAGCCAGTACTCCATCTGGCGTCCAGCCGCTTCCCGACCACCCAGACCAAAAGAGAGGGCCACCGCAACAGCTACCGAGCCAAGTGTCAGCCCGAAGGCCAGATTAACAATGTCATCCGCTATCCCCATGGCCTTCAGTCCCATCGCCAACACCAGGCCGAGAATGGCCAATCGTGCGATCTTGGCCAGATTCAGATTGTCCGGATGCCGGCTCAACGCATTATAGGCCAGCGTCGCAAGATAATTGCCCACGGCGAGAATAACCATGCCCAGGGCAATCTGTCCGGCAAAGCTCAATAAATCGTCCAGAGCGCCAGCCAGCAGGCCAATGGACAGTTTTTCAGCCGCGGAAACCGTCGCCGCCAACATGATGAAGAAAAACGCAACCGCCGCGCAAAACCGGCTGAAGGAGCGGTCCGCCCCCAGCAGCTGTCTGGCGCCTATTTTCTCCGGCAAGGCGTCGGCACCAAGATTTTTGAGCAGTTCGGCCAGGATATTGGTGACAAAACGTCCGACAACGTAGGCCACGGCGAGGATTATGGCCGCTGCAAGAATGTCGGGAATCGCCGCCATCAGGATACCGAGCATCTCCGTGGCCGGGACCGAAATAACCTCGATCTTGAGTGCGCCGATGGCGGATATCAGCACCGGCACAAAAATCAGAACAAAGACGATCTGTGAAACAAGTCTGGCCAGTTGAATCTTGTCCGTCAATCCGGCACGGCTCGCCAGCTCGTCGAGGCCCTTGCCAACCACAAGAATGGCATTGGCAAGAATTTTTGCGATAACGTAGCCCACCACCCCGATGAGAATAGCTGCCAGCAGATTGGGCAGGATATTCATGAAACTGCTGAACATCTCCTTGACAGGATCCAGCACCCCGCTGACGCCCAGAGCCTCCAGCGTCAACAGCAGAACAAACAGCAGAAGAACATAATAAACCAGCCCGGCCAGCAAACCTTCCACATTCAGTTCCTGGCCTGATTTTTGGGAAATCCGTTCATCCAGCCGGAGTTTTTTCAAAAGCCGGACAAACAGTTTCCGCACGCACATCACCAGAAACCAGCCGCCAATCAGGATGATCAATGCCCCCAGCACGCTCGGCAGATATTGCCCCAGGGTCTCCATAAAAGCGTCGAGAAATCCTCTCATAAGCACCTCCGGAAAAAAATGAGTACCGATTCGAACCACGCTGTATCCATCCGGAGTTTCAGGATGGATACCTTTTAACCCTAACAAAGCTGACCTGATAGGCAAGGTCCCATGATAGCTTTGTTATCTTTTTGCTTTTGCAGGGTTAATTTGAGGGAGGCGCTTTAATGGCGGGGAATATTCTTTAACGAGCGGTGTCACACATAAAAAGGCGGGGAAAACACGGAGACCATAAACCGTTGATCATCTCAAACCGGCTCATTGCATCTCCGGGTTCTCCCCGGAAACTTCAGGTTGGAACATGTATCAGTACCGTACCCGCACCCGATAGGTCAGAACGGTCATGCCTTCGGCCGGGACCGCGATCTCCCAGGCAGCGGTACGGGCATCTTTTTTGACGTGGGCATGGCTTTGCTCAACAATCTGCCAATCGCCGGGCATCGGCTCTTCGACCTTGACCCTGATCGCCTGCTCTTTGGCGTTTTTCAGTTCGATCCGCCACGCCGTTTCGATAACGGTCTCCGACGGACCGCCAGCTATTTTTTTGTAATCGGTCTGGGTACGATCGGCCGTCACGTCGAAAGCATCGCCGAGACGCAACCGGACTTTTTCATTTTTAGGAGTATGGTCGATACGATCCTCACCGACGAACTGGGCGTTGCCGGCCCTGTCGCTCTTGTAAACCCGAAGGATCCCTTTCGGCAGCGGCATTCCGAGTCCGGCCCTGGCGCTGTTGGTAAATTCGAGATACACTGCCGCCTTGAGCTTCTTGCCGAGTTCGCCGTGACGGCCGCGGTAGTAATAATCGGCGCCGCGCAACAGGTACTCCTTGGATACGGGAACACCGGAGGCATTCAGCAAAGCGACCTGCTTGACCTGGTTTTCGCGGATAGTGGTGGAGCGGCCGAGGGTGTAGAGGTGGTAATCGAGCAGACCCTCCTCGGCCATGGCCGGAGCGGCGGCCATAACCTTCACAGCCCGCTCCTCGAATGCCCGCATGTCCAGTTCCTGCCCACCGACACGATGGACATCGCCGGCTACCAGCTGCAGGCGAGCCTGTTCATAGGTGGCGCCGCTCTGGTTGTTCAGGGTCACCAGGCCGGACAAGTCAAGATGTTCATCCCGGGCGTCGAGTTGCGCAACATAATCCGCCTGCCAGGACAACCCCCTGGTCAGATAGCTCAACTCCAGATCACGCGTTCCGCCCTTATCCGCCGCCACCTGCACCACCAGGGTCGGGCGATCCCGCAGATTGGCCGGCACATCGGGATAGACCAGACGGCCGGGGATGCCGGTCTCGATGCGATCCCCCATGCGCAGCACCACGCCGCCGTTGGCGGCCAGCACCTGTGCCGTCTCGGAGGTTTCGGCACCGGAGGTGGGATGCATACGCACAACCTGCACCGTGCGGCCGACAAATTTCTCCAGCAACTTGCCCGGGGTCAACAGGTCGTAATCGAAGCTCTGTTCCACCACCCGTAACCCGCCGGCGTCTTTCAGCGGACGCAGCAGAGCCGTTTCCGGCTGCATGCCGGCAGCCACCTCGCGCCAGGCCAACAGGCTTTCGCCGGCGGGTAAAGCCACCTGCCGCACATCCTTGATCAGGGCCAGATCGCTGTTGTAGATGGTCACCGCCACCTGTTGCTGATCATCAAGCGTGCTGCGCAGTTCCGTAATCCGGGCTGATGCGGTGCCTGCAACCAGAACTCCCGCTGCGACTAAAGCGCCAAATATCCCCAAACTGAGCTGGTTACTTTTCATCCTTATCCTCCTGCGCAGGCCGGTGAGCCGGCAACTATTGCCGTACCATGCAAATTCGCAGTCACCGGCGTCCAGCCGATATTTTACCAGATCGGACCGAAGACGGAACCTCCGTCCATAATCCCGGATGGCCTGACGTTTTAAAGAGCGCAAGGGGGAGACCCCGCGCGACCGTCGCTCTTTTCACAAGCCTCGGTGCAGCTTTCCCGTGCCAGGCTGACGCTGCGGACACAAGGCTTCCAGGGTGGCGGTTCGGCCGACTGAACCTCCAGAACCCTGCCCTCTTCGCTATGCCGAACATACAGACTGCGATCCTGACGCCACATGGCCAATGCGGTCGGGTCCACATTATGATAGCGGGCTATCTCTTCGAGGGAAACCGGCGCCATCGTCGTGCGCCGTTTGTCCTTGCCGGCGAAACGCCGATGATTGTACCAGGCCCAGGTGCGCAAAATCAGGGCCATCACCAGCACCACCAGCCCGTAGTTTCGTAATGTTTCAAACAGCAGTCGCCCGCCGTCTTTTTCGATCATTTCATGAGTAAACAGCCGGATGCCGATAAACCAGCCGAACAATGCCAGCAGTGGCCGCAACAGACTCAGAAACAAGCACCAGAAACCGACCGTCAGCAGTCCTTGCGCCACCCGTTGGCCGCGCTTCTGGGCTTCCGGTTTTTCAATAATCAGACCCGTCCCCATTGCTCCCCCTAATAGATGCCACGATCGGTCTCGGCCCAGATGGCGCGCTCGCCATGCTCTTTCAGCAGTGCCTTGGGCAATCCCACGACGATGGTAAACATATTGATCAGCCAGAAAGCCAGAGGATACCAGATCATGACGTAGTAACAACGCCCCAGCCCCCGTTCATAGCGGGAATCAAGCAACATCGCCACTGCGAACTGCAACAGGCAGGTGAGGCTTAGCACAACACCGGACCAGGCAGGGATTACGGCCGGGAGCCGCATTCCGGCAGGGAGGGGCAACCACAACCCCCAGAGCCAGACCAGCCCGACAATCAACATGCTGTAAGACCAGAAGATACTGGTGAAGTATTCGAAGTACACACCCCACATGCGGCGGGAGCGCCACTTGAACATGTGCCGCAGATAACGCAGCAACACCTCGCTGCCGCCCTGAGCCCAGCGCAGGCGCTGTTTCCATAGCCCTTTTAGGGTCTCCGGCATCAGAATCCAGCACAGAGCGTTGGGTTCGAAGCGGATGTCCCAGTGACTCAGCTGCAGTCGCCAGCTGATATCGATATCCTCGGTCATCATGTCAAGGCTCCAGTAACCGACATGATGCAGGGCCGATTTACGAAAAGCGGAAACCACGCCGGACATGGTAAAAACCCTGCCATAGACCCGCTGGGCGCGTTTGATAAGCCCAAGGATAGCGGAAAACTCGCCGACCTGGATCTTGCCCAGCAGGGTCGAGCGGGTGCGTATGCGCGGGTTGCCGGTAACCGCGCCAACCCGGGGACCTTCCAGAAAATGCCGCATCATCCAGAAGATCGCATCGGGGTCCAGCAAGGCGTCGCCGTCGATACAAACGAGAAACTCTCCCCGGGCCACCAGCGACGCCATGCGCAATCCCATGGCCTTGCCCTGATTGGTCTCGAAATGCAACACCCGTAGTCGCGGATTTTCCCCGGCCAACTCCTCGAGCATGCTGCCGGTGGCATCGGTGCTGCCGTCGTTGATGGCGATAATTTCATAATCGGGATATTTCTGACGGGACAGATAGCCAATGGTATCGCGCAGATGTGCCGCTTCGTTGTGACACGGAACGATGATTGAAACCAGGGGGTAAGATGGCAACCGCGGCGGCTGGTCCGGCCGATCCTTGCGGTACTCGCGGCGCAGGTAATAATCGAGCCCGCCGATCATCCACAAACAGGCCATGAACAGGGGATAATAAAATACAAAATCGAGCAACGCCCGCAGAATAAGAAGTATCGTTTCCATGGCTACATCTCAAAGGGATCGGAGTTGATGGAAAAAGCCGGGTGCAAAGATTCCGCAGCGGGATGGTCGCGATGAAAATCATCGGGATAATAGCCGAAATGCACCGCGCCCAGGCTCTGCAAAAGGCGCATGTGCCGCGCCAGAGCCCGGGTCGCAAGGGGTCTTTTCGGATCAGTCCAATCCACACTCTGCAATTCGAAAACGGTCTTTTCCAATCCGTGCGGCTCACGATCTACCGCCGCCACCAGTTCCCTCAGCCAGGACTCAGCATCACCGACCCCTTCAAGGTACGGCATGGCCATCAACGCCGTTTCATCGTAATGTTGCAGAAACAGCCCGAGGTTCTGACTGAAACGACCCTCCCCGGCGGGGTCGAGCACCGCGCGCGCGTAAAGATTGCGAGCGGTCTTGATTTCGGGACGGTACTGCCGCACCGTATCGGCCAGCTCCCGCGTAAAATCAATGAGATATCCGGTTTTCAGACGACTCCAGTTTCGCATTTCGTCAGCACTGCCCCAGAGAATGCTCGGATCGTCCGTCAGCCCCTGCTCCCGACGCCATGCCATGGCCGCCGGGTGGGCATCCTCGAAAGCTGACAGCAGGGCGTCATCATGAAACAACAGACCGTCGAAATCGGCATACCGCGCCAAATCCCCGTAAATCCCCCGCACCATGCCTCTGACCTCCGGCACAAAGGGGCTGAGACGCCGGTAATCCCGGGGATCGGGAGCTGACAGCCCTGCTGCCGGCTGCCACCTGCTAACCAGCAGATCCTTGCGCGGGGTCGCGAAAGCGAGTACCGGAAGCCAGGCATAGACCTTTACGCCGGCTCGGGTTTTGAGCTGCCAGGCAACCCGGTTGAAAAGATCGGCCCGCACTGGCAGCCAGGCATTGGGGAAATACAGGGCATCGGCCAGCCCGTCGCCATCCGGATCGGCAAAGGCTTGCAGATACACGGTGGTGATCTGCATCGCCTCGATGCGATCAAGCAAAGCCCCCAGATTGCGTTCGGCCTGGGCCGGGTCGGAATCGTAGACATAATCGAGATCGACCTGCACCACGCGCTGGGGATCCCGGGCCAGAGGGTGGCGGATCCGCCAGGCCAGACTGTGCAGCTCAAGGCTGCCTTCGATCAGCAGACGCTTCACCCCGGTCAAATGATCCGTGTCCCCCGCGCCGTCGCCGAGTCCGAGAGTCACCGTCATCCCCGCCTCCCGGGCAGCCCTGATCGCAGGTAGCGAATATTTGCCGAAAGGCCAGACCATGACCCGTGGACGGGCACCGACCAGTTTCGCGATCAGGTCTGCGTTCTTGTTCAAATCGGCGTGCACCCGCGCAAAATACCCTGCATCGTCTTCGTAACGATTGTTTTCGGAATCGTAAAGTCTGGCGCTAAGCGCCGGCTGACGATTCCCCTGTGGATTGGCCGCTATGCCGCGATGACCGTCGTAGCTGTGGGAAGCGATTTCCACCAGGCCGGATCCGGCAATCTCGCGCAATTGCTCCCGGGACAGGAATTTTTCCCGGGGCACGGGCGTGCCACCGTAATCGACGGTTTCCCCCGGTGCCGCATCCAGCCAGCTGCCGACAACAGCCAGCACCGCGGGATATCGGTAGGCCTTGAGCAATGGAAAAACCTGGCTGTAAAAATCGCGGTAGCCGTCATCGAAGGTCAACAGCACAGCCTTTTCCGGCAGGGGACGCTCCCCCTGTCGGGCCTGCAGCAAATCATCGATGCCAACCGGTTGATAACCGTGCTGGCGCAACCAGGTCAGCAGGGCCACGAAACGATCCGTCGACATGCTCAGATCGTCGCCGCGCCCGACATCGGGGCGAACATCGTGGAAACACAGGCTGATGAAGCTGTCACCCCGCACCGGCGCGGCAAGACTCATCAAAAGCAGCAGCACAATTCCCGCGATCCGCATGACTAAAACCTCCAGTTCAGTTCGAGGTGACAGCCCAGCTGATTTTCGCCGTCGCCGTCGTAACTGTGACGGGCCAGGCTGACGCCATAGAGCAGAAAAAACCGGGGGGAATATTCCCAGACATGCTCATAACGCAAAGCTGCCGTCGGGTCGATGCCGAAATCCTGTTGCCAGTAACCGCCCACACTGACGGCCAAACGGTTGTGAAAAGAAAAACGATAATCGCGGTAAAGGAGATGATATGAAAGAAAGCGGTCGTTGACCGCTCCGGGGGTAAGATAGAGCTTTCCGGAGTAGATAGGCTATAGGCTGGATGTTGTACTGGGGCGTTGACCCTGAAAAGGAGATTAGACT
>NZ_JBFWJQ010000073.1:0-12870 GCF_050253115.1 Syntrophotalea sp. | reverse complement strand
GGCTTGATGATGCATTCAATCTTTTTCATGGGTATGTCTCCTTTGACGCCTCCGGCGAAGAGGTATGGGGTGGCGGATTTCCGGAAGACCCGCCACCAGCTGTAACAGGTCGGCATCGCCACACCTGTGCTCCCAAAAAGCATTTTCCCGAAAAATCGCGCGCGCTTGCCTATAGGTATCGCACAGGCCGTACCAAAAACTATTTTTGCGTGATTTCGATATGTTACAGATGTGAACAAACAAAGATGGCTTATTTTTTAAGCAAACTTGGCGAGGGAAACAGTGGCTGATTATTTTTTATCCAGTAGCCTTGCCATCAAAAACACATGCCCCGGCACGGGGCACCACACAAACAAACGGCAGGGGAATCTTGCCCCTGCCGTTTGAAACCACCCTGATTTTCGGAATGTTCTGGTAAGAAAACAAAATTTTCAGTTTTTATCGTTCTTCTCTTCGTTTTTCCCAAAAATCCTCAGCGTTTCGACCATCTGCAGCAGACGTTCGTTCACCATGAAATTCATGGTTCCCTCGGGCCAGCTGCCGTCTTCCTGCCTCTGGCCGGCAGGAATTCCTGTCAGGATTTCAAGACCGTCGTCGATATGGTCAACGGCCCACACATGAAAGTTTCCGGCTTCCACGGCCTCGACCACTTCTTTTTTGAGCATCAGATTCTGGATGTTGCGCGCCGGGATCAGCACGCCCTGCTGCCCGGTAATACCCTGGGCTTTACAGACGGCATAAAACCCTTCGATCTTTTCATTGACCCCGCCGATGGGCTGAATCTGCCCACGCTGGTTGATGGAGCCGGTTACGGCGATCCCCTGACGGATCGGAACATTGGCCAGGGATGAAAGCAGGCCGTATAATTCGGCGGCCGAAGCGCTGTCGCCCTCCACCCCCGAATAGGATTGTTCGAAACATATGGATGCCGACAGGGACAGGGGCTTGTCCTGGGCATAGCGGTCGCCAAGAAACCCGGACAGGATCAGCATCCCCTTGTCGTAGATCGGCCCGGACAACTTGACTTCGCGCTCGATGTTGACCAGGCCTCCCTTGCCCATAAAGGTGCGCACCGTGATCCGCGAGGGCTTGCCGAAGGAATAATCGCCCATCAGGTAGACGGACAGGCCGTTCAGCTGCCCTGTCACCTCACCATCGGTATCGACCAGGATGCGCCCGTCTTCGATGAATTCCTGAACCAGCTGCTCAAGTTTGTTGGAACGGTATTCCTTGGACTCCACCGCCAGTTCGACGTGTTGCCGCTGCACCGTATCGGCACTGTGCCGCCGGGCATAAAAGGACGCTTCCCGGAGCAGATCGGAAAGGTCCATGAAACTGCAGGACAGCCGGTTTTTGTCCTCGACCAGGCGAGCGGCGTATTCCACCACACTGGCGACGCCGCCGGGGGAGAAATGCAGCAGGTCTTCCTTGCGGCACTGGGTAGCGATGAACTGGGCAAAATGCTGCACACTTTGCCAGGTGTTTTTCATCATGCTATTGAAATCGGATTTAACCTTGAAATACTTGCGGAAATCCGGATCAAGCTGATACAGCAGGTAATAGAACATGGGCAGGCCGATCATGATGATTTTGCACTTCAGCGGAAGCGGTTCCGGCTTCAGCGTCACCGTGGCGATCAACCGGTACTGCTCGGTCATGTCTTCGATCTTGATCTCTCTGTTGCGCAGGCAGCGCTTGAGGGCTTCGTAGGAAAACAGGTTGATCAGCACCTCCCGGCAGTCGACAATCAGGTAGCCACCATTGGCCCGGTGCAGAGCCCCGGATTTGATCATGGTAAAGTTGGTCGTGGCATTGCCCATCTGAATGATATGCTCGATCCGCCCGAAGAGATTGAAATAGGTGGGATTGGGTTCGTAAACAACCGGTGCCCCCTCCAGGGTACTGTTGTCGACGAACAGATTGACCCGATACTGATCAAAGGATGGCTCCTGGCGCCCGACACGCATGTTGCCAAGAGCCACCTGAGGTCCCTGCGACGGCCGGAACTCATCGGCGCGATTGAGAAGATCCTGGCGGCAGTTGGCGAAATGCTCCAGAACCTTGGCATGTTCGCGGTACTTTTCTTCCAGCTCTTCAAACAGGTGCTGCAGCGCGGAGTTCAGGAAATTCTTTTCCATTTCGCTCAGAGTCAGCCTCAGCCGTTTCTCCAGTTCAACCACCTGGCGCAGCGTATCGTTGAGAAGATCCTGCAACTTGCTGCCCGTTACCTCGAGCTTCTGCCGTTCGCTCTCATCGAGTTCACCGTATTCCTGCTGAGACAGAGGCTCCCCTTCGCGGGTCGGGACCAATACCAGTCCACCCACGGTACGCTGCAGCAGAAAACCTTCGGCATTGACTTTCGCTTCAAGATCCTGAACAAGCTTCTTGTTTCTTTCCTGCGACTCCTGGGTGATGGAATTTTTGGCCTGTTCATATTCCTTGCTTTCAAAAAGCTTCGGAATGGCCTCCGCCAGGTAGCTGATCAGGGTATCCATATCATCCCGGAAAGCCTTGCCAAGCCCCGCAGGCAACCGGATACAGCCGGGCTTGTCGCCACCTATGAAATCGTGGACATAGCACCAGTCGTCAGGGACCGGCTCCGCTTTGGAACGCTGCTCCAGCACCCGCTTGATGGTCGAGGAACGTCCGGTTCCCGACTCGCCGAGAACAAAAATATTGAAACCGTTGGAATCAATACCCAATCCGAACTCAATGGCGGTCAAGGCCCTGTCCTGGCCGATCGTCTCCTCCGGGCAGCTGATTTCGCCGGTGCTGGAGAACTCAAACTGGGCGGGATCGCATTTCCAGAGAAGTTCCTGCGGTGATAACCTGAATTGTTCCATGAATTTCAGCCTCCTTGGTCCATAACCGGGAGCTGCGGAAAATACACATTACCGAGATGATCATTGGGTGCGCCCGCGGACCGGATCCAGAATGCGGAAAAACCCCAAAGATCATGTAAACTGTGAGACATATTACCGAATACAGGGTGATCTGCGGTCGCGGTCATGCCTTAATACTAACAATTCACCCACTGTTGGCAAGCCACGCAGAACACTATCCGGGCAAGGAACTCCCAGGACGCGGGCTGCTGGAAATACCTTGCCGCTACAGAGCTGACTTGAAACCGTTTTCGACGGCATGAACATGGATTCCTTTTTCCCATACATCTCCAGCAATCTTCCCGACGGGGTCCTTTACTATGCCCTGCTTGGCCTGATCTCCATGGCCGAATCGATCGCCCTGGTCGGTCTTGCGATACCTGGCAGCAGCCTGGTGCTCCTGGCGGGTTTCCTTTCCGCCCACGGCCAGGGAAAACTTGGAGGCGTCATGATTGCGGCCGCATTGGGCGCTTTTGTCGGGGACAATCTCAGCTATCTGATGGGGGCACGCCTGGGCTACCGTTTTTTGCGCCGACCTGTATTTCGTAAATACATGGGAGCTATCCGCAAAGCCGAAATGTTTTTTCTCGATCATGGCGGCAAGAGCCTGTTTCTGGGTAGATTTGCTGGACCGCTGCGCGGGATGACCGCGTTTATGGCCGGCAGTGCAAGATTTTCACCAACGAGATTTTGCCTCTACACCCTGTTCAGCTGCCTGCTGTGGGGGCTGGCCTATCCCGGGCTGGGCCGCATGGGCGCCGCCAGTTGGCGGCAGGTCCAGATTCTGACCGGGCGCTTCAGCCTGTTGCTTATCACCCTGACGATCATACTTTTTGGCAACGCCCTGTTCTGGAGCCGCACCGTTCCACGACTGTCAGCGCATCTGAACACCATCCGCGCCCGATTTCACCAGATCTGGTGCCGATGGGCGGGAAAACCGCTTCTGAAAAAATGTCGCGACCGATACCCGCAAACCTGGCAATTTATCGCGGACCGCTTCAGCCTGCGGCACGGAGCGGGGCTGTATCTTACCGCCGGTTTTTTGTGCTGTGCCCTGTTCTCGGCCCTGTTCTTTGGCCTATTGAGCACATTGCCCATCCTGCACGCCAGCGACCGGCGATTTTATGATCTCATCCTCAACCATCACCACCCCCTCGCCGGACGCCTGCTGCTGGTTTTGACCGGGATGGCCGATCCTGTGGTGGTTATATTCTGGGGATTTCTGCTGTTTGTCTGGCTGATACTCAAAGGAAGAACTTTTTCCGCCGCCGTAATACTGACAGGCACCGGTGCCGGAAAGTTGCTCACAGGGCTTTTAAAGTCGATCTTCAACCGTCCTCGCCCCCTGCCGCTGCATCCCGCCATCATGCCGGATTCACCCGGGTTTCCCAGCGAACATGCATTTTTCGCCCTGTTGCTGGGAGGACTGAGCGTTTACCTGGCGCTGGGTACCCTGCGTCAATGGCGTTCGCGGCTGTCGTTGATCACCAGCGCCAGCTTCATGGCATTACTGATCGGACTGAGCCGCATTTTTCTCGGAGCCCATTGGCTCAGCGATGTATTGGCTGGCTGGCTGCTGGCGGCGTTATGGCTTTCGTTTTTAATCACCGCCATGGAGGTGCGGCGCAGACTGACGGGTGAAACTCTCTGGCACCGGCAATGGCAGCCACCGGGATTCGATCGCCTCGTGGGGAAAGCCATATGGGCCGCTGCACTGAGTGTGGCTGGGTTGAGCATCATCGACCATCTGCTGTTTTTATGGAGCATCGGTTGACAGAGGATCGGTTGGCAGTTGTCTCCAGTCCCGTTTTTCATTACCATAGCGCTTCTTTGTTCATCCCCTAACGCGCGAGGTTCGTATGCTTTATCGCCTGCCGGCCGAATGGGAACCGCAGGACGCCGTCCTGCTGGCCTGGCCTCATGAAGATAGCGACTGGCTGCCCTGCCTGGAGGAAGTCGAACCGGTTTTCCTCCGACTGGTCCGGGAGATCAGTCGATTTGAAAAGGTTCTGGTGGTGGCCCCGGATATCGAAAACGTCCGCCAAACGCTCATTTCCGCCGAAATCTATATGGAGCGGGTAAGGCTTTACCGGATCCCCACCAACGACACCTGGGCCCGGGATTTCGGACCCATCACCATCCTCAACGACAATCGCCCGCAATTGCTCGACTTTACCTTCAATGGCTGGGGGCTCAAGTTTTCCGCCGACCTCGACAACCTGGTCAACCGTCGTCTGCACAGCATTGAAGCCTTCGGCGCCACCCCCATGACCACCTGCGGACTGGTGCTGGAAGGCGGCAGCATCGAATCGGACGGCCGCGGCACCCTGCTGACCACCAGCCAATGTCTGCTCAGCGCCAACCGCAACCCGCACCTGGACAAAACCCAGCTCGAACAGGCCCTGAGCCGGACGCTTGGCGTCCGCCGGGTGCTGTGGCTTGAAAGCGGCTACCTGGCCGGAGACGACACCGATTCCCATATCGACACCCTGGCCCGCCTCTGTCCCGGGGACACCATTCTCTACGTACAATGCGACAACCCCAAAGACGAGCATTTCGCCGCATTGCGGACCATGGCCCAGGAACTGCGGGACCTGCGCACCCTCGAGGGCAAACCGTTCCGGCTCATACCGTTGCCCTGGCCACGGGCCTGCCATGACGAACAGGGACATCGGCTGCCGGCCACCTATGCCAATTTCCTTGTCATCAACGGCGCGGTGCTGGTTCCAACCTACGGCGACCCTCAGGACGCCCACGCCCTGTCCGCCGTTGGACAGGCGTTTCCGGATCGCGCCATTATCGGCGTGCACTGCCTGCCGCTGATCCGGCAGCACGGTTCGCTGCATTGCGTCACCATGCAACTTCCGAAAGGGGTTTTGCCATGAATGAGCTCATCGTTGGCCTGATTCAGCAGACCTGCAGCGCCGATCGTCAGGCCAATCTGCAAAAAAGCGTCGAGGGAATCCGCGAAGCAGCCAACCAGGGAGCGCAACTGGTGGTCCTGCAGGAGCTGCACGCCAGCCTCTACTTCTGCCAGACCGAAGACACCGACTGCTTCGACCTGGCCGAACCGATCCCCGGCCCCGCCACCGATCTGTTCGGAGATCTCGCCAGGGAATTGAACCTGGTCATCGTGACCTCGCTGTTCGAACGCCGCGCTCCGGGCCTGTATCACAATACGGCGGTTGTCATGGACAAAGACGGCAGCATCGCCGGCCGCTATCGCAAAATGCACATCCCGGACGATCCCGGTTACTACGAAAAATTCTATTTCACGCCGGGGGACCTGGGGTTTGTTCCGATCTCAACCTCGCTGGGCAAACTCGGCATCCTGGTCTGCTGGGACCAATGGTACCCCGAGGCGGCACGCCTGATGGCCATGGCCGGCGCTGAACTGCTCATCTACCCTACCGCCATCGGCTGGGATCCCCGGGACGACGCGGGCGAACAGCAGCGCCAGCGGGACGCCTGGATCACCATCCAGCGCGGCCACGCCGTGGCCAACGGCCTGCCGGTTATTGCCGTCAACCGCACCGGCTTCGAAGCCTCTCCCGATCCTCATGGCGCAGGCTCCCTGTTCTGGGGCAGCAGCTTCGTGGCCGGCAGCCAGGGCGAAATGCTCACCCAGGGTTCGGTGGACCAGGAGGAAGTGCTGGTGGTAACAATCGATCGCAGCCGCAGTGAAAAAGTACGCCGCATCTGGCCGTTTCTGCGGGACCGGCGGATCGATTGTTATGCGGAGCTGACGCGGCGGTTTCGCGATTGACCCTTCTGCCGCCGACCAGAACGGAATCAAAAAAACCCCGCAGAAAGCGGGGTTTTTTTGATGTAGCCATAAAAATCGCAAGGTCATCGGTGTTATCGGAAAACATCACCCCTCATGTTTCCAGAGACCTCTGCTGCGGCAACGAACACCGCGCAGTTTGTCCCCGGGCTTTTCCCATTCTCATGGGCGGTCTGTATTGTTCAGGAGGGATCGCAGATCCTCATCATCAAGCATCTTACCCAGAAACAGTTTGAAAAACTCTCTTGTTTCAAACAGGACTTTTTCATTTTCACGATGCGGATAGAGGATGCCGGCCAGCCATTTGGCCCCTAACAGTCGCAGGAACGACGGAGGTCTATCCATCCAGTTAAAGGGGATATTGGGCTCCAGAACGACCCTTTTATTGCGAACGGCCCGGATCTCCCTCCACCTGCTGTCCCGGTGGATTTCATTGAAAAAAGAAGGTTCCTGGACAACAATGACTTCCGGATCGAATAACAGCACCTGTTCGATCGAGAGCCGGTGTTTGTGCTGACGGCTTCCAGACTTTATCGGGTAAACGTTTCGACCTCCGGCCAGGGCGAGAACCTCCCCGTGAACCGAGTCGGACGACACGGTTGTCAATCCATCCAATCCTTCCGCAAAATAGACGGAAACCCGCTGACGTTCAGAAATTCCGGCTGCATCCGCACGCAGCTTTTTAAGTGCCTTTCTGAAATAGGTCGCAAGTTTTTTCCCGCGCGCTTCCCGTCCCAGCAATTTTCCCAGATACTCATAGGCCTGCGGATAATCCTCTATCGTATCCAGTTTTACCAGTACATAGGGAATTCCTGATAAATCCAGAACACGCCTGGCCATTGGATTAAGAAAGCCGGAAGGAGGGGGCCAGACAATCACCAGATCCGGCCTGGACTCCACAAGAACTTCCGCATTGAAATTTTTTTGAGCCTCCCCCGAAACCGCCGATAACCGGCAGGTTTTTAATATCTTTTCCAAGATATTGCTGCAGTTTCCTGCTTGAAGGCACGTTCAATGCGCCGATGAGGCACGGATCTATGGTGCATACCATGTAGGTAACCGGAGGAGAGGCGGCGACAACCTTATCGATGCGGCCGGGCAGGTCCACGGTCCGTCCGTACATATCGACCGTTTGCGCTGCGTCGGTGCGATTCACCAACAGAAAAACAGCCAGCATCAGCATCGGCACGATACGTTGCACAAAGCGGCTCATGGGATTTCAGCACGATGCAGAATTTCAGCAACATCCAGAATCGCAACCGGCTTTTCCGACGCCTGTTCCATGGCTGCGGCCCGCAGGATTTCACGACAATAGGGGCAACCGGTTATAATCGCTTCCGCCCCTTCTTCGCAAATCCGGGTCAACAGCCGTTGGCCGGCTTGCCTGGCGGTCTCCGCCGCAACCGTGCCACCACCGGAGCCGCAGCATAAGCTTTTCTGGCGGCTGTGTTTCATCTCGATCAGGGAAAGCCCGGCCACCGACTCAAGAAGCGTCCTTGCCGATTTGTATTCCCCGTTATACCGTCCGAGAAAACAGGGATCGTGATAGGCCGCTTTGAGAGCTGAGCTTTTTCCGGGTAGAAGCATTTTGTCCGCAGCCAACCCGGAGAGATACTGCGCATGGTGCATTATTTTCACATTCGCTCCGAAAACCGGATATTCATTTCCAAGTGTATTGAAGCAGTGCGGGCAGCAGGTGACGACCGTCGCATTCTTCAGTTTTTCCAGATAGCCGACGTTTAACGCGACATTACGCTGAAAAAGCGGCTCATTGCCAAGCCGGCGAACAGGGCCGCCGCAACATGCCGGGGGCTCAAGAACCGAAAAATTCACCCCGGCTTTTTTCAACAACTGCTGAACGTTCCGCAGGATTTCACTTTGATCTGGATTGCTCTCTTTGCAACCGGGCCACAGATATACGTCAAAACCGGGATGCGGCGCAGTCGGACAGTTGGAAGCATCGGCAAGCGAGGCCAGGTTCCTGTCAAAGCGGGCGGCTATCATTGCCGGGACGCGGTTCCTTTCATTTTCACCGCGCCGGATCGCCACAATCCCGAAGCCATGTTCCCCGTTCATCGGACATCGTTCCTCGCATGACAGACACAAGCTGCAAGACCAGAGAGCCGCCTCATCGATAACCTGGCCGGCAAGCGGACTGGTCCATCTGCCTTTTCGCACCAGGTTTCGCAGTCTTTTCAGCAGGATCATGGGTGCGAAAGGCATACCCCCCAGAAACACTGGACAGAGTTTTTTGCATCTGCCGCATTCCACGCAGGCATCGGTCTCAACAAGCTGTTTTCTGGTACAGTCGGCAACGGTCCACGCCCCTCGGCCACTGTCTCCTGAAAACCCTGCCGCCATGCGCATGGTTATGGGAAAACGGGAGAAAATGCTCAATGGCACAGCCAGCATGTGGAGAAGCTTGCTCCATGGAGCAAGCGCGAGCAGAGAAAAGGCCAGCACCACATGACCATGCCAGATAAACCGGTGCAACCGGAGGGCACCGTGCTGGTCAAGGGGGACGCCCAACAGCAGGGCAAAAGCATGCCCGACCGGTGACCATACCGCCCATGGATCGGCAGTGGCGACTATGCGCACGCCCTTCAGTAAAAATCCACTGAGCACCACCATGGCGAGCAGCATGAGAGGGAAAATGTCACGAAGGCCGCTTTCGAGCCGGTCAGGTCTCACAACATACCGTTTGTATATCGCAAGAGATAGACCGATCAGAACGGCAATACCCGCTAAATCGACAATCAATCCAAAAGCCAGATAAACGGCTCCGTGAATAAAATTCACGCCAAGGTGCATTTCAATCGCCAGCATGACCGTGCCAGTGAAAAGAAACAGCATTCCGTACACGATGCAACGGTGCATGCCAAGATACATGCCACCGCGAATCATCCCCTTCTGGCTTGAAATGGCACGCAGCAAGGCGCGCAGTCTTTCACTCACCTGCCCCGCCGCTGTCCCTTTTCTGCCACGGAGCCATGCCCGGATCCTCCCGGAGAAACCTGCTGCCAAAGACACAGCGGTAACGAAGGTACAGATGTCAAGAAAGCGGCTGCTGCCGATATTCCACAAAACCTGTCGCGAAGCTTCCATCAGGTATGCAACCTTTCCCGTCTTTTCGGCTACAACACGTGTTTTTTCAAAAAGTGCGGGCAGAACCAACCCGCCATAAAATTAAAATTTCATGTAGATTTTTCTGTCGCATGCCTTCCAGGTTATCCCCGGCAGCCCTTCTGCCGGGACCACCAGGAGAACAGGCTTATTGTCCAAAAGCACCGGTTTTACCCATTCGCCAACAAAAACAGGTTCTTCATCCCGCAGCTTCTTTCCTTCCATGGTCTGGACGACATCGATTCCGGAGCGGCGAATTTCCCTCGCCACCGCAATCCCGTTGTTTGCCGGGATCCGGAACCGCCCCATGAATATGCCGTCATTCCCCGTATAACGAAGCCCTGCTCCGGCAAGTGCACCAATGACCCCCTGACCGGTGCCGCCGTGCTCGGAAAGATGTACACCTTGGGTGGCGGCCGTCGCATAAGCCTCGTCCTTGGTAATAACCGCCGTTTTTGCCCTGCGACCGAACGCCACAAGCGATTGCGGATTGCTCAACCGCTCCGGAACCATAATGCAGAGCCCGGGATCCGCCCCCGATACACTTTCCGCAGCCAGGGTGGAGCAGCAGTAACATGTTACCGCTTCCAGGTCCCCCTCGGGAATGTTCGCGGGAAAGCACATGGAACTGTTATGTGATGTATAGGGAATATCAGGATGAAGGAGCAGTTGATGTCGGGTCACCGCTCCGCAGTTACCCCATCCACGGGACATGATTCCCCTGGCCAGAAGTTCGGCAATTTCTCCGGTTCCACGGCTGTCGATGTTGTCCGTATCGTCGATTGAAATGAAAATTTCCATGTTTGCTCCCGGCCTCGGCGCGTATCTGGATCCCCTGGTCGTCAAAACCAACTTCCGGGCAGGACCCCGGCGGTGAATTTTTGCCTGGCAATCTCGAGCCATCGAACAGATATTTTGGCCTGTCCCTGGTTCGGACAAGCCTTTCCGACCCATCAAAATTTCCAGGTCACCCCGCCGTACATAAAACGGCCAGAGCGGGGCAGAGCATAACTTTGCTCATAGTCGGCATCAAACAGATTGTTGATGCCGAAATAAAGATCAAGAGCCCCGCCTGCCGCCTTTTTGTTAATACGAAAATCACACACCAGATACTCCGGCATGCGTTTTTTATTGTCATTGCTATCGTAGGTGTAGGCCTCGGCCACGTACAGAGCGCTGCCATAAATGCTCATCTGCCAGGGCAGCTGATAGGTCGCTTCGAGAGTCGTTTTATGCTTTGGATTGTACTGAATCTCATCCCGCCGGGTGTCGGACGACTTGTCCTCGGTATCGAGATAGGTGTAGCCGGCCCGCAGCAGCAGTTTGTCGAAATAACGGTTTTCGACCAGCACCTCAATCCCCTTGAATTCGTATTCCTCAAAGTTCCTGCGGATTTTGGTCGCGTCGTCCTTGGCGATGAAATCCTCCACGTCGATATAAAACCCGGTCACCGAAAACATGGTTTCGGCCGGCAGGTTCTGTTCGACCCCGGTCTCGTAGTGCCAGGTCACCTCGCCGCCCAGATCGGCATTGCCCTCGTCGCCATACAGGTCACGCAGAGTCGGGAACCTTACCTTGCGGGCATGAGACGCCTTCAGGCGGGTGCCCGGCAGCAGATCATAATACAGGCCGACCAGATAGGAATAATCCTCCTCGTCCTTCTCGTCACGGTCCTGCCAGTGATAGCCGAAACCAAACACCGTGCCCAAATCCTGCAAGGGTCTGGCCTCGAATTCGAAATCCGCCGAGTAGAGCTGGAAATCCTCGTTTTCGCTGGTGTCAGCGACTTTTTCCTGCGCCTGCCAATCATCGTTTTCCGCCATCAGGGCTAAAGTGGCCTTGCCGAAATGCTGCAGGTCGCAGGCGAGCTGCAGATTGACTCCGGAGATTTCCACCTTTGAGTCAAGTTTGCTTTTAAGTTTACTGAGGGTTGCGTCGGTGTAGGTCTTCTCCACCATGTCCAGCGCATTGAAAAACGCCCAGCTCTTGACACTGATCGGCCCGGAAAAATCATGGTCCAGCGCCAGCTGGACGTTGAACTCTTCCAGATCGTCTTCCCGCTCGTACTTGGGATTGCTGGCAAAGGGGTCGTCCTTTTTGGTCAGGATGGTGTACGGCTTGCCCCGGTCGCCGGACAGATAACTGAAAGTCGCGCCGATACTGGTGACATCGTTCGGGGTAACGCCGACATTGACAAAGACATTATCCCGCCTCCGATCGCTGTTTTCCCGCTCGTCCCCGTCTTCGAGCCTGGCCGGCGAAAAGTGATCGGAAAGCTCGTAACAATCCTGCTCGTAATGGCTGCCACTGACGAAAACATTGTACTTGTCCGCCCCATAGGAGCCGGTACCGCGCAGCAGATGCGTATCCCACGATGCCAGTTCACCGTTCAGGGAGCCACGCACGCCCTAGCTGCCTTTTTTGGTGATGATGTTGATGACCCCGGCGTTGCCGCCGGAACCGTAGAGGGTCGAAGTGGCGCCGGTGGTCACCACGATTTCGGCGATATTCTCCACCGAGATCAACGCCGAGTCGAACTGACCGTCATAGGTGCTGTTGAAAGGGGTACCATTGAGCAGCAGCTTGATATGCCGCGTGCGGAAACCGCGCATGTCGATACGCGGGGCACCGTCACCACCCACCCGGACGTCTACCCCGGGCAACAGGTTCAAGGCTTCGTCAAGAGAGCGCACGCCGCGCTGTTCCATCTCTTCAGCCGTCACCCTGCGCGTCACGCCCACCGCTTCGACTATCGGGGTGCCCCCTGAAACCACCACCTCGCCAAGACGGTACAATTCATCATCGGCGGCCGCCCACAACCGCGCCGCAGCGCCGAACACCAGCATTCCGGCCAGCGATACAGCCAGAACCTCTCTTGACCTGAGCATACTTGACACCCTCCATCTCATACTGATCATGAAAAATTTGAAAATAACAAAGGTTCACTCACCAACAACACCAAGAGAACCAAACCCCTGCACGGTGGTGCAACTGCCTGCACCGCACAAACAAACCTGTGGATTGACGCCGCCACGGCAGAAAAGGGCCGTTTCCGGATGGATACAGCGTAGTTTTCATATG
>NZ_JBFWJQ010000072.1:0-12907 GCF_050253115.1 Syntrophotalea sp. | reverse complement strand
TTGGTAACAGCCTGGAAGAATACGGGGAAATGGCCCGGCGCCTGTCGGACTTGCCCGAAGTCGCCGCGGCGGAACTCAACATCTCCTGCCCCAATGTCAAAAAAGGCGGTATCGTGTTCGGTACCGATCCGCTGGCTGCCGCGGAGGTCGTGTCGCTGGTCCGCCGCCATATGGACAAGCCCCTGATCGTCAAGTTGACGCCGAATGTCACCGATATCACGATCATGGCGCGGGCGGTCGAAGAGGCCGGTGCGGATGCCATCTGCTGCATCAATACCCTGACCGGCATGGCGGTCGATGTCCGCCGTCGATCACCGCGGCTGGCCAACCTGACCGGTGGGCTGTCCGGGCCGGCCATTCGTCCGGTGGCGGTGCGCATGGTTTATCAGGTGGTACAGTCGGTGAAGGTGCCGGTCATTGGCGTCGGCGGCATCACCTGCGCCGAGGATGCGCTCGAGTTCCTGATTGTCGGAGCTCGCGCCGTTCAGGTAGGGACAGCCAATTTTGTCGATCCCCGGGCAATGCCCGGAATTGTCGCGGGACTGGAGGACTATTGCCGCACCCAGGGGGTGGACGATATCAACGAGGTTATCGGTTCTCTGCGCGTATCCTGACAATGGCGCGCACAGGTGCCGGTTGTTTGCGGTTGTCCAAAGGGCCCGCGGGTCTGTCCCGATCGTTTTTTCATAGCAACCGGTGATCCTGTATGGACGTCATAACCACGCATATCAACGCTGATTTCGATTGCCTGGGCGGCATGATTGCCGCCCGGCGCCTCTATCCCGATGCTGCGATGGTGTTCGCCGGAGCGCAGGAGCGCGGTCTGCGCGAGTTTTTCATGCAGAGCGCCTTTTATGCCTACGAGTTCAAGCGCATCCGGGATATCGATCTGGATGCCATCACGCGGCTGATTCTGGTCGATGTCTGTCAGGCCGAGCGCATCGGGCCTTTTGGCGAAGTGGCCACCCGTCCAGGTGTCGAAGTTCATATTTACGATCATCATCCCAACAAACCTCACGCCCTGCATGGCAGTGTCGAAGTGATTCGTCCGGTCGGTTCGACGGTGACGGTTCTGACCCATCTGTTCATGGAGCGCGGCATCCATCCCACCCCCGATGAAGCCACCATGATGCTGCTCGGCCTGTACGAGGATACCAGCAAGCTGCTTTCTCACGCCACCTCCGCCGCCGATTACCAGGCCGCCGCCTATCTGGTCGAACACGGCGGCAACCTCAACACGGTGTCCGATTTTCTGGTTCAGGAGTTGACGTCGGACCAGGTGTCCCTGCTGCACGAATTGCTGCAATCTCTGACCGCCATCAACGTCAACAGTGTGGATATCCATATCGCCCACGCTTCCATCGATAATTTTGTCGGCGACCTGGCGATACTGGCGCACAAAATCAAGGATATGAAGACCCTGGATGCGCTGTTCGTGGCGGTGCGCATGGGGGACCGCATCTTCATGGTTGGCCGTTCGCGTATTCCCGAAGTGCCGGCCGGGGATATTCTCGAGGAGTTTGGCGGCGGCGGACACGGATTTGCCGCTTCGGCCACGGTCCGGGACATGACGCTGGTGCAGGTCCTGGAAAAACTGCCGGCCGTGCTGAGGCGCCATGTCAATCCGCACTGGGAAGCGCGTCATATCATGTTTTCGCCGGTGAAAACCGTGCAGGTCGCGGATACCATCGCCCAGGTGCGGGAGAT
Source organism: Syntrophotalea sp. (assembly GCF_050253115.1). Lineage (NCBI taxonomy): Bacteria > Pseudomonadati > Thermodesulfobacteriota > Desulfuromonadia > Desulfuromonadales > Syntrophotaleaceae > Syntrophotalea > Syntrophotalea sp. The sequence continues at coordinate 11,200 of NZ_JBFWJQ010000072.1, read as the reverse complement.
TCTGACCCGCTACAACATCAATGCCCTGCCGGTTCTCGACGGAGAACGGGTTGTCGGCATCATTACCCGACAGGTCGCCGAAAAGGCTGCGCACCACCTGCTGGAGAGTGTGCCGGTCGCCGAGTACATGAACAGCGATTTTGCTTCGGTCAGGCCGGAAACCTCTCTGCGGGAGCTGCAGGACCTGATCGTCGGGCGGCATCAGCGTTTTGTGCCGGTGGTGGAAAACGGCCAGCTGATCGGCGCCCTGACGCGTACCGACCTGTTGCACCATATGGTTTCGGGAGCGGTGGCGCGCCGGCGCCAGGGGATCGGCGAGCCTGGCAACGGTCTGACGCTGAAAAGACGCGTGGTGGCGCATCTGCTGCGCAACCAATTGCGCGAACCGCTGCAGAAACTCCTGTTCCATATCGGCGAGGTTGGTGATTTTCTGGGACAAAACGTGTTCGTTGTCGGCGGCTTTGTGCGGGACCTTCTGCTGCGCCAGGAGAATTTCGATATCGATGTGGTCGTCGAAGGGGACGGCATCGGCTTTGCCGAAGAGTTTGGGCGACGGCATGGCTGCCGGGTGCGGGCACACCGGAAATTCGCCACCGCCGTGCTGGTTTTTCCCGACGGGTTCAAGATCGATGTCGCTTCGGCTCGCACCGAATACTACCTGGAGCCGGGCGCCTTGCCGACGGTGGAAACCGCCTCCATCAAACTCGACCTTTACCGGCGGGATTTTACCATCAATACCCTTGCCATCGCCATGAATCGCGCCCATTTCGGGGAACTTCTCGATTATTTCGGCGGTCAGAGCGATCTGCGGGAAAAAGCCATCCGGGTACTGCACAACCTCAGCTTTGTCGAAGATCCGACACGCATGTTCCGCGCCATCCGTTTCGAACAGCGGCTGGCGTTTCAGCTCGGCAGGCATACCGAGCATCTGCTCAAAAGTGCGGTGCGCATGGGATTCCTGGAAAAAGTCAGCGGCCCGCGGGTGTTCAATGAGATGCTGCTCATCCTTCGAGAGCCGGATCCTCTGCCGGCCATCGCCCGCCTTGACGAGTTGGGGCTGCTGGCCTATATCCATCCCCGCATGTCCTGCCGGTCGGAGATCAACAGGCTGCTGGCTGCCGCGAAACGGACCGTGGACTGGTATGAGCTGCTCTATACCGGTGAGGGTTGCCAGCGCTGGCAGGTTTTTTTCCTGTGCCTGTTTTCCGGGCTTGACGAGTCGGAAGTGAATCAGGTGCTGCGGCATCTCGGCATGCCGCCACGCTACGCGGAGTTTTTCGGTCCCGAACGGGAGACGGTGCACCGGATTGTGCATCAGCTTGAATGGCGCTGCTCCCAACGTCGGAACTTGTCCAATAGCGAAGTTTACCGGATGCTGCGGGAGCTTCCTATCGAAGCCCTGCTCTACGGCATGGCGCGGACCGAACATGAAGAAGCACGACGCCTGATGTCACACTTTGTCACCCATCTGCGCTCGGTGGTCAGCCTGATAGGGGGGCGGGATCTTCAATCCATGGGACTGAAGCCCGGTCCGCGCTACGGGGAGATTCTCAACAAGCTGGTTGCGGCCCGTCTGGATGGCCTGGTGTCCACGCGCGAGGACGAATTGCGGTTGGTGCGGAGGCTGCTTGCCGGCTAATTTGTTGACCCATCCCGGGCCTTTTGCTAAAAGACACCGAAGCGGGTTATTGTTCGGTGCGGAGAATTGATGGAGATAATTTTTCAGAAATTGTCAATCATACTGGTGCCTGGCCTGCTGGCTATTACGCTGCACGAGGTCGCCCATGGCTGGGTGGCCGACCGGTTGGGCGATCCGACCGCCCGCCTGCTTGGCCGGTTGACCCTCAATCCCTTCAAACATCTTGATCCTGTCGGCACCTTGCTGCTGTTTTTCATTGGCTTCGGATGGGCACGCCCGGTGCCGGTCAATCCGGGCAATCTGCCAAATCCTCGACGCAACATGCTTTGGGTTGCGCTAGGCGGTCCGACCGCCAATCTGGGGTTGGCCCTGTTTTCCGCACTGTTGCTCAGGGGGCTGGGACGCATGCCGACAAACGGGACCAGCATGTCGGCGCTGGCCATGCTGCTGGAGCCGCTCACCCTGATGGTGGCTTTCAGCGTGTATATCAATCTGGTGCTGATGATCATCAACCTCGTTCCGGTGCCACCGCTGGATGGCGGGCGCGTTCTGGCCGGGCTGTTGCCCGAACGGGCTGCCGCGGCCATGGCACGGCTCGAACCGTTCGGTTTTTTCGTGGTGATCATTCTGTTCTTTTTTTCACCTTTGGCGGAACGCGTGCTGTGGCCGTCGGTCGGTTTTCTGACGGCGCTGCTGACCGGGCCTCAACTGGTGCTGGTGCAGAAGGTTTTTGCCATTTTGTTCAGGTCCTAGCCTATGCCGTATGAAATCGAACTCGAGATGTTCAAGGGGCCGCTTGATCTTTTGCTGCATCTGATCAAGAAGCACGAAATGGATATTTACGATATCCCCATTGCCGAAATAACCTCCCAGTATCTGCAGGCGCTTGACGCCATGCGGGCTCTCAATCTTGATGTGGCGGGCGAGTTTCTGGTCATGGCGTCGACGCTGGTGCATATCAATTCCCGCATGTTGCTGCCTCTGGCGCCTGATCCGGAGCCCGACGAAGAGGACATCGATCCCCGTGCCGAACTTGTCAGCAGGCTTCTGGAATATCAGCGCTACAAGGATGCCGCTGCCGTTCTCGATGCCAGTCCGATGCTGGGCAGGGATGTGTTCGGCCGCGCCTGCGTCGTGCCGTCCGAACTGCAGGCCGGCGATGCGGAACTGCAACCCGTCGGCGTCTTTGAACTGGCGGAGGCTTTACAACGGCTGCTGCAGGATGTTTCGCCGGAACCGGTTCATCAAGTGGTGCGGGAACGATTGTCGGTCGCCGAGCGGGTTGCCATGGTGCTTGAGGCTTTAAAGGATTGTCAAAGTCTGGCGTTTGAAACCCTGTTGCCCGGTCCACTCACCCGGGAAGAACTGGTGGTAACCTTTCTGGCCGTGCTCGAATTGGTGAAACTGCGCCTGGTGCGCATTATGCAGAACTGCCGTTGCGGCGCCATCTGGCTGTTTCCCGGTGTGGTTGACGGTCAAAGGGAGTTGCCGTTGCAGGACGAATCCTTTGGATACTGCTGACCTCAGAGCTGTTCTGGAAGCCTTGCTTTTCACGGCGCCGGGCCCGGTTCGCATCGAGCAGCTCGCACTGGCTGCCGAGGTCGAGCCCCGCATGGTAGCCAAAGCGCTGGATGAACTGCGGGAAGAATACCGCCGCGCCCGAAGAGGGTTTGTGCTGGCGGAGCTGGCCGATGGGTATCAGCTGCGCAGCCGTCCCGAGCATGCCGAATATATCCGCCGCCTGCAGGTCAGCCGCCCGGCGCGTATTTCCCGCGCCGCGCTGGAGACGCTTGCCATCATTGCCTACCGGCAACCCGCGACCCGGGCCGATATCGAGTACCTGCGCGGTGTCGACTCCGGAGGCGTGATCAAGAGCCTGCTGGACAAACGCCTGGTACGAATCGCGGGCAAAAAGGATATGCCCGGGCGGCCCCTGCTGTATGGTACCAGCCGGGAATTTCTGGAGTTTTTCGGTTTGCGCTCGCTGGAGGATCTGCCCAGCCTGAAGGAGTTCACCGAGCTGACCGCTGAAAGCGAAACCCTGCTGCTCGACTTCGAGGCCGAGTCATCGGAACCCCAGACAGAACCGTGACGTAAAACGTCGGGTTGACGGAGAACGGATAAAAAACATTCATGATGAAACAGCGATTGCAAAAACTGATTGCCGTTGCCGGTCTGGCCTCGCGCCGCAAGGCCGAAGAATGGATTGCCGCGGGGCGCGTAACCGTCAACGGCACGGTTGCCAAAATCGGTGAGCAGGCCGATCCGGACAGGGACCGCATCCTGGTTGACGGGCGCCCGCTGCCACGGCCCGAGGCGCCGGTCTGCCTGTTGTTGTATAAGCCGATCGGGTACGTTACGAGCCGGCGTGATCCCAAGGGGCGCCCGGTGGTCACCGACCTGCTGGGAAAAATCAACGCTCGCCTGTACCCTGTAGGCCGCCTGGACCTCAATACCGAAGGTTTGTTGCTGCTGACCAATGACGGAGACCTGGCCTGGCGGCTCAGCCATCCGCGCCACGAGGTGGGTAAAACCTATCTGGTGCGAATGCAGGGGAGCCTGTCCGACGAATCGCGCCGAAAACTGGAGGCGGGGGTCTTGCTTGAAGATGGCCCGACCGCTCCCGCGCAGGTGTCGAATGTTCGCAAGGCGGGCAGTCACACCTGGCTGGAGTTGACGATTCACGAGGGGCGCAACCGTCAGGTCCGGCGCATGTGCGAGGCTGTCGGCTGCCCGGTGAGCCGGCTGAAGCGCATCCGCTATGCGTTTCTCGACCTTGGGACGTTGCGTCCCGGACAGTGCCGGCAATTGAGCCCTGCCGAGGTGGCGCGTCTGAAGGCCTTGTAAAAGGGCCCATGCCGCAACCGGTGCATGACCTCGACGCTTGTTTTGCCGGCCACTGTTTAATCTTGAAAAACAAGCATTTTTCCATAGTTTTCCGATTTCCTGTGGTGCTTGACAGGTCGGATGAAACTGGTTTAAATTGACCCTCTGTCAATTAACCTTCATACAACGGGTGGATGGCTTTGTCCAAAAAGGATAAGCTGCTTCAGGCAGCGCAAAAAAACATTCAAAAAGGGCAGTGGCTCAAGGCTGCCAGGGATTTCCAGAAGGTGTTGGAAACCGATCCCAAGGATGTCCGCACCCGCCAGCGGCTCGCTGAGTTGCTCGGTCGCGCAGGCTGCCGGGATGAATCCCTGGAGGCCTACGAAACCGTCGCCAAATCCTATGCGGATAATGGCTTTTATCTCAAGGCCATTGCCGTTTACAAGCAGATGCAGAAGATCGATCCCTCCCTGGCGAAGGTCTATCGTCGGCTTGGCGAGTTGAATGAAAAACAGGGCCTGATCGGAAATGCCCTGGGGGAGTATCGGCAGCTGGCCGAACTGTTCGAATCCTCCGACAAGGGCGAAGAGCTGATCGAAGTTCTGGAAAAGATGAAGGAGCTCGATCCGGAAAACAGTGCCTTGCGGTTGCGGATCTGTCAGGCTTGCTTCCAGTACGGTTCTCAGGACAAGGCCCGGGGCGAACTGCAGGAAGCACTGGCTTTGCTTGATAAGCTCGGGAATGCCGCGGCAGCTCTCCGGTTCAAGGATCTGGTGCAGTCCTGTCTGCCCGATGATATGCCGCTGGCCATCGAGATGGGTCAGGTGCTTCTGACCTGTGGCCAGCCGGAAGAAACGCTGGCGTTGCTGGACCGAAACACCGAGGGGCACCCGCAGCACAAAGTGGTATTGGCGTTGCGGGCCCGGGCTTATCGCGCGCTGGAGGATTATGCCGCTGAACGCCAGATTTACGAGGGGTTGCTGACAGAGGAGGAGGCGAATCTCGATTACCGCGAGGGATTTGTCAGGGCCTGTCTGGCCACAGGCGACGACCGTCAGGCTCTCGATCGACTGGAGGAGTGGAAAGCGGGGTTTCTTGAAGGGGAACGCCTGGCCACCCTGAAGGCGTTCTACGAGCAATTGCAGGGCACCTGCGGCGAAGACGACCGGGTGCGACAGACCCTGCACGATATCTATGAAAATACCGGAGAGGGGTCCAAGCTGTTCGATCTGCTTTCCGGTGATCAGCTTCAGTCCGAGCCGTCAGACGCTGACGGCGCTGAGTCGGATGCCCCTGGCGAGTGGTTTGGCAGCGATCTGCTCGATTCCGGGGAAAGCCACGATTTTTTGGCCGACGGGGCAGTCGTGCCGGAGTCGGCGCAGCAGAATTCTTCCACGGACCAGGCTCCCGGGCAGGACACCTGGCCCACCGGGGACATGACCTCGTTGCCGGCGGATGCCGATGATAGCCTCGATCTTGACCTTGACGGAATGGCCGACAATGTTTCCGGAGTGGCTTCGCCCGATGGGGAGGAGGAAACCGGGATCGAACTCGCATTTGATCTCGAACTTGAACTGGACCTGCCGGCGGATGACGCTTCCGAAGAGGATTTGCCGGAGGCCAGTCTGGTAGAGGAGCTGCTTCCGGCATCCGGGCAAGAGCAAGACCTCCAGGATGGCCCGGAGCGCGACGGTTCGGAGTTTGATGTGGTGGGGGCCGGGGATAGTGGCCCCATCGAAGCTGCTGATGCCGATGCCAACCTGTTTGATGACAGCCAGGTCGAAACAGCCTCTTCCGGCGATGACGGGGAACTGGCCGATTTTCAGCGCGAACTGGGTGCCGTATTTGAAATGGATTCCTTCGATCTGGAGGATGATGACGAGCCGGACCTGACCAGCGATCTGGAGGAGGCCGAGTTTTATCTGCAGCAGGATTTTCTGGAGGATGCCCGGCAAAAATGCCAGGCCTTGCTTGAAACGCACCCGCACTGCAAGGAAGCGGACGAAATGTTGCGGCAAGTCGAGCAGCGGTTGGCCGAAAAGCCGTCCATGCCCGTTGCTGGCTCCGGCAGCTCGCAGGCAGGCGGCACATCCTCGGCCTCGCGAACGGTTCAGGAAAACAGGGAACACAGCAGACTGCAAGGGAACATCTCTGCTTTCAGAAAAGGGATCGAGGATGCTGTGGCGCAGGACGATTGCGAAACCCATTTCGATCTTGGCATCGCTTACAAGGAAATGGGGCTGTTCGACGAGGCCATGGAAGAATTCAAAAAGGCCATGGGGCATCCGCGCCGTTTCATCGATGCGCTGACACTCACAGGGGTCTGTCTGATCAGCAAGGAAGAGTTCGAGGCGGCTGCCGAACTATTCAAACAAGGCTTGCACCAGGAAGGGCTTGCCGAAAGCGATCGATTAAATCTCTATTTTGAACTCGGACAGCTTTATCTTGCCTGGGGCCGTCCGCTGGATGCTCTGGACAGTTTCCAGCAAGTGGCCGACACCGATATATCTTATCGCGAAGTCGGGGACCACATCTGCAGGCTGCGTGATGAGCTTGGGCTGGATGATGGCGGCGGGGCTGGCGGAGCTTCCGGCGGGTCCGGCAGCAGCAGGGTTTCCTATTTGTAGTTGTTCTCCGGGTCCGGCCGCGTTTGCGGGTTGCTTGCATTTTTGCCGGCAGCCGGGTGTTTTTGTCCGGAAATCCGGATAAACAGTGTCGACAGGCGGGACGATTGAGGGTGGGTAGATGAGTTATCTTGAGCATTTCGGGCTGGATCGGGAACCTTTTTCCAACGCGCCGGATGCACGGTTTTACTACAACAGCGAGCAGCATCGTCAGGCGATGTTGCGCTTGATGCATGTTGTGGATTCAAACAAGGGCCTGGCGGTGGTTATCGGGGGTGTGGGTACGGGGAAAACGACCCTGGCGCGACGCATGCTCGATTTTCTTGATGAAGAAAACTACGTGGCGTCACTGCTGGTCATGGTACATTCCGGAGTGACTCCCGAATGGATTCTGACCCGCATCGCCTTGCAGTTGGGGGTTGACGCACCGGCCCCGGATCGCATGGCCCTGCTCAAACAGCTGTATGACCGACTTATTGAAATCGAGGCTTCCGGACGTAAGGCGGTAGTGCTGATCGACGAGGCACAAATGCTGCAGACACGGGAGCTTATGGAAGAATTTCGCGGCTTGCTCAATCTGGAGATTCCTGCAAAGAAACTGCTCAACATCCTGTTTTTCGGTCTTCCGGAGGTGGAGGACTGTCTGCGCCTGGATGAACCCCTTGCCCAGCGGGTTTCCGTCAAATACCGATTGCAGTCCTACACCCATGCCACCGCCGAGGCGTATATCAGCCATCGTCTGCAGGTTGCCGGAGCCATCGATGACATCATGGCACCCGAGACCATCCCTCTTATTCACAGCTATGCGGGGGGAGTGCCGCGGCTGATCAACACCATCTGTGACAATTGTCTGTTTGAGGCTTTTTTGCAGAAACACGACCGGGTTACGCTGCCGATCGTCGAAACCGTTGCCGGCGATCTCGGCTTGTCGCGGCAGAGGTCCGAATCCTTTTCGACCACCCTCCAGGCGGAACCTTCCGAGGATATCGACGACATCGGGGATATTGACGAGATGCTCGATTCCCTTGAACGGAAATTCTGAATCCTGCCTTTTTATCCGTTTCAATCCGGAGGCTGGCCCTCCGTGGAAGAATCGGTGATCCGTACTGCTTCCCGAAATAGCGAGGACAGGTGTCCCAGAAGGTTCACATACTGCCAGAATCCCTGTGCAACCAGATTGCCGCCGGAGAGGTCGTTGAAAGGCCGGCTTCGGTGGTCAAGGAATTGGTGGAAAATTCACTTGATGCCGGCGCCGACCGCATCCAGGTGGAAGTGGAAAATGGCGGGAAGCGTCTGATCCGGGTAACGGATAATGGCAGTGGCATGTCGCGCGAAGACGCTTTTTTGTGTCTGGAAAGACATGCGACCAGCAAGCTGCGCATGGAACAGGACCTGTTCCGCTTGACGACGCTCGGTTTCCGTGGCGAAGCGCTGCCTTCCATCGCGGCGGTATCAAGGCTGGTTCTGCGCACCCGGCTTGCCGAGGCCATGGAGGGCTGGGAGATTCTGGCAGAGGCCGGGATGATTAAACACTCGGCCGCCGCAGGCGGGGCTCCGGGAACCAGTATCGAGATTCGCAACCTGTTTTTCAATACGCCGGCACGGCGCAAATTTCTCCGACGCGATGAAACGGAACTGGGACACATCGGCGAAACACTGACCCGGTTGGCCCTTTCCTGCCCGGAGGTGTGTCTGCGTTTCGTGCATAACGGGCGCGTGCTTTGGGACGTCAATCGGCAGAAAACCCTTGTTGAAAGGGTCGCCGAACTACTGGGTAGAGAAGCTGTGCGCAGCATGATCCATATGGATCAACAGACTCCCGAAGGCCTGCGGTTACACGGGCTTATCTCGCAGCCCGGCCTGAACCGGGCGGGGCTCGGCGGCGTCTACACTTTCATCAACGGCCGATATATACGCGACCGGGTGGTTCAGCATGCCCTCGGTGACGCATACCGCAACCTGTTGCCCCGGGGCCGGCATCCGGTGGTCGTGCTGTTTTTTGATATCGAGCCATCGCAGGTTGATGTCAATGTGCATCCGACCAAGCATGAAGTCCGCTTTCGGGAACAGAGCGCGGTGCATGACTTTATCGTGCAGGCACTGCGAAGCCGTCTGCGCGGACCGGCGCCACCCGCAGCAGTGTTGCCTGTCGAGGGCGTCCTGTCCCGCGGGTCTGCTGGTCAAGGGGACGAGCCTCAGCCAGCCCCGGTTCTGACTGGGTTTGCCGATGCCAGCCGGCCTCCCGCACCCGTTGCGACAGGCAGGACCGCCGGGACAAACAGGGAGCGCGCGGACCTTCCCGCCCAGGACAAGCCCCGCGTGCAGGAGATCCCTCCCCGCTACACCGTGGCAGCAGAGCAACGTGTGTCTCCGGCAAAGGATCCTCCCCGTAACGCCGCCGGTTTGTTTGACGGGCCGGAAGGGCAGATGCGCGTAGATGGCCCTGGATCCGAAGGTTTTTTTTCCAGTCTCAGGATCCTCGGGCAGTACCACAACAGTTATCTGGTATGCCAGACCGGCATGGATCTGGTGCTTGTCGATCAGCATGCCGCCCATGAGCGCATCGGCTTCGAGCAACTGAAACAGCAGTACCTTTGCGGCAGGGTCGAACGGCAAATGCTGCTGTTTCCCAAGGTGCTCGAATTCGATTTTCGTCTCTCCCAGGCCGTCAAGGAGCATCAGGACACTTTTGCCCGTCTCGGTTTCTGTCTCGACCATTTCGGTGGCAACGCCTACGCGCTCAAGGAAATTCCGCAACTGTTGAGAGAGTCCGACATCGAGCAGCTGGTGCGCGATCTGGCCGAGGATCTGGCTGTTATGGGCCGAAGCCGGCTGGTGGAAATCGAAATGGAGACGGTTTTGATCAGAATGGCCTGTCACGGCATGGTCCGGGCGAATCAGAAACTGGCTCAGGAAGAAATGCGGGCATTGTTGGAACTTCTGGATCAAACCCCGTTCAACAGTCACTGTCCTCATGGCCGCCCAACCTGTATAAGCTGGTCCCTGAGTGATGTGGAGCGGCTTTTCAAGAGGGCCTGATGAAGACGGATACACAGGATACCCGTCCGCCGGTTGTCGTTGTGTGCGGACCGACGGCGGCGGGTAAAACGGCTCTGGGCGTGCGACTGGCCGATCATCTGCCGGTGGAAATCATATCCGCCGATTCGCGGCAGGTTTACCGCCGGATGGATGTTGGAACGGCCAAGCCATCCGCTGCCGAACGTTCCGCTGTTTGCCATCATCTGATAGATGTCGTGGATCCGGATGAGAGTTTTACCGCTGCCGATTTCGTTTGTCAGGGACGCCGGGCGCTGAACGATATTCTGCAAAGAGGCCGGCTGCCGTTGGTCGTTGGCGGCACCGGATTGTACATACAGGCTTTGCTGCACGGCCTGGTCGATGTCCCCGGCGGAAATTCCGCCCTGCGGGAGTCCTATCTGCAGTTGGAGGAGCAGGGTGGCAAGGGGACATTGCATGCGCGGCTGCAGAACATCGATCCGGTTCTGGCCCAGCGTCTCGACCCCCATGATCTGGTGCGCATTGTGCGGGGTCTGGAGGTTCACGCACTGTGCGGCCGCCGGCTTTCAGAGGTACAGGCCGAGCAGGACGGTCAGGTATCGCCATTTCGCGTGTTGACACTGGCCGTGACGCTGCCTCGCGAGGATCTGTACGCGCGCATCGACCAGCGGGTTATACAGATGCTGGATGCTGGCCTGGAACAGGAAGTCGCGCTGCTGCTCGCATCGGGGCTGCCGGAGGATTCCAGGGCCATGCAGACTATCGGGTATCGGGAAATGGTTCAGTATCTCAAAGGGGTTTTGCCTCTGGATGAAGCGCTTCGGCTTATGCAACGCGATACGCGACGATACGCCAAGCGCCAGCTGACGTGGTTTCGAAAGGTTAAATCGATAATTTGGCTTGATTCCTCTGCAGAGTTTGCTAAGGTATTAAAGTTAATTGACAGTTTTTTTTATGCTGCATAAAAGGAGTGGCTATGTCCAAGACGCCGTTTAACATTCAAGATCAGTATCTGAACCAGGCCCGCAAGGAGCGTGTGCGGGTAAACATTATCATGATGTCCGGTGACAAACTGGACGGCTTTATCAAGTCC
>NZ_JBFWJQ010000071.1:0-13067 GCF_050253115.1 Syntrophotalea sp. | reverse complement strand
GCTAAGCAAAAAGCGCCAAATGCAAGGCGCGCGATTGTCGAGCAATGAGGCGTACTTACGTACGTCGAAGCAGTGAGAGCAATTGCAGCAACGCAGCAGTTGGTGAGTTTTTGCGACGCCATCAATACTGGAGCGGATCTGAGATTCCTTGCCTGACAGAAATTCACAGGAGCGCTGAGTTGCCGAAAAAGGGGGAGGAATGAAAAATATCGTCAGCCTGACCATGAATCCAGCGATCGACAAGAGTTCCAGCGTCGCGCATGTCGTCCCTGAACGAAAGCTTTATTGCAAGCCGCCACGTTTCGAGGCTGGCGGAGGAGGGGTGAATGTCTGCCGTGCCATAAAAAAGCTCGGCGGGGATTCTGAACTCCTTTATCCGGCGGGGGGATTGACGGGGCAGAGGCTGCAGGGACTTCTCGACAAAGAAGATCTTTTTCACCGCCCGCTTCCGATAGCGGGCGCGGTTCGCGAGAGTCTCGTGGTTCTGGAGGAAGAGACCGGGCTGCAGTATCGATTTGGGATGCCGGGGCCTCATTTGCAAAAGGACGAATGGCGACAGTTTCTCGAGGAAATTGAAAGGATTGAACCATCTCCCGATTATCTGGTGGCCAGCGGCAGTCTGCCACCGGGCGTTCCAGTCGATTTTTACGCTCAGTTGGCGCGCACCGGCAAAAAAAGCGGCGCAAAAACAATTGTCGATGTCGCCGGAAAGGCTCTGGAGGAGGCTCTCAAGGAGGGCGTTTTTCTGATCAAGCCCAATGTCCGCGAATTCAGGGAATTGGTCGGCGAAGACGTCACCGAAGAGGATCGGATCAAGGCGCAGGCTCGGAATCTGGTCAAACAGGGCCGCTGCGAAGTTGTGGTCATCTCTCTCGGGGCGGCTGGAGCTTTGGTTGCTGCTGAGTCGTTCACGGAACATATCCTGCCGCCCACCGTGCCCATTGTCAGCAAGGTGGGGGCCGGCGACAGCATGGTGGCCGGCATCGTCTTGAGTCTGGCAAGAGGGAAGCCTCTCCGGGATGCCGTCATTTTCGGAATCGCATCCGGAACCGCCGCCGTTATGACACCTGGAACGGAGCTGTGTCGCCGGGAAGATGCCGAGCGTTTGTTTGAGACCATGATGAAAGAGACCGTTTGACGGAGCGCCTGAACCGCCTTCCCCAGGGCGCTCCTCCTGCCGAGCTGTTGATCCGCATTTCTTCCATGCGGGTTTTGTAATTTTTCCCGTCAAAATGTTGTTTTTAACAACAGTACCGTCGGAAAATTTTACACTTCAAAACATATGACAACCAATAAAAGTCAAGAAAATAATAACTAAAACAATATCTTATGCTTTAGGCACTAAATGTGCATACTCCGTATGCAATCCCATTTTTGTTCTGCAGTCGTTGTGTGTTATTTGTCGGTGTTTTTGTTTAACGTTTTTTTAATAGAAATGAGGCTGAAAATGAGTAAAAAATTTTATGGACTGATTTTTGTTTCATTCTGTGTGTTTTTTTGTTCGAGCCAAGTACAAGCTTTAACTTTAACTGTCGACTTTATTGAAATTTTTGATACTAACAATAATGGATCTCTTGAATTTGGAGACAATGACAATAATAAAGATAATTATATAGAATCACAGCATTTATTTTCTGTTGTTAGAAAATTTAATCTTTTAAATTTTCCTGAACCAAATTCAGTTTTTAATATTTTTATTCAATATGAAGGTGACGATAACAATGCAGATAATTATTTTGTATTAAATGAATATGCGTTTAGTCCTCTGCCCAATGGCAGTGGGAGTAAGACATATTCAGGAGAGAATTCTTTACTGAATTATGGAGAGAATGAGATAGTTTTCAATATTGGAGAAGTCAGTTCTTATTGGGGTTTGGACGATTTTTCAATTTCTGAATTTAATTTAGAGTATGTTGCAGGGCAACAAGCACCCTCTGCCGTTCCGGAGCCCTCTTCTTTTCTTATTTTTGGAATAGGAAGCATTGCTTTGTTTTTAGGAAGAAAAAGAAAGAATAAATAGTTAAAAATACAGAAATACTGATGCCATGAAAAGGCTCAAGATGCTACAGAAAGTCTTTGTGGGTTCTTGAGTCTTTTCTTATTTTTGATAAAGATTATTTTACAAATATATCTGTGTCCCCGAAGTGGTACACTTGCAATTTGAATCTACCCCGTAGGAAAGGGAAGTTTTAATGCCTCCTGAAACATCAGATTCTCCCCGCTCCATGATTGCAGTTTTCAGGGATGCAGCTTTGATGCTTTCGCAAAAAAGCATCAATGTCGATGGCTAAGCAAAAAGCGCCAAATGCAAGGCGCGCGATTGTCGAGCAATGAGGCGTACTTAGGTACGTCGAAGCAGCGAGAACAATTGCAGCAACGCAGCAGTTGGTGAGTTTTTGCGACGCCATCAGCTTTGATTCCTGCAGTCATTTCAAGCCTGATCGGTTTCGGACCAGCCGTGAGAGATGATGAGAGGCTTTTGTGTAACGAACGACAAATTTAGCTTACCCCTTTGGCTGACCTGGCGAAAGAGACCGTTTAATGGCCCACCTGACCGCCCGCAACTCCTACCACCATTTGACGCAGCGCCTGAACCGCTTCCCCCAGGGGGCGCCACCCTCTGAGCTACTGACCCGCATTCTATCCATTCTTTTCAGCGAAAGGGAAGCTGTGCTGGTCGCCGCTCTTCCGCTGCGGCCATTTACCGCTGCAAAAGCTGCAAAGGCGTGGGGAAAGTCAGTGGGAGAGGCTGAGCGTATTCTGCGGGAACTCTCTTCCCGGGCATTGCTGGTCGATATTGAGCAGAAAGGGCGAATGCACTATGTTCTTCCACCGCCCATGGCCGGATTCTTTGAATTCACCATGATGCGGGTGCGGGATGACCTGGATCAGAAACTGCTTGCCGAACTGTTCGAGCAGTACATAACAGTCGAGGACGATTTCATCAAGGCTTTGTTCGTCGACGGTGAAACGCAGCTGGGACGGGTGTTGGTAGGCGAGGACGTGCTCGCCTCAAAAAATGACCTGCATGTCCTTGACTATGAACGCGCGACACACATGATCGAATCGGCCACCGCTGTCGGAATCGGTCTCTGTTACTGTCGGCACAAGCGCGCCCATCAGGGGCTTGCCTGCAGTGCGGAGATGGATATCTGCATGACCTTCAACACCGTGGCGTCTTCGTTGATCCGTCACGGGCATGTGCACCGTGTTGAAATAACTGAATGCAAAGAACTTCTGCACAAAGCCTGGGAGCAGAATCTGGCTCAGTTCGCTGAAAACGTCCAGAGCGGCGTCAATTTCATCTGCAACTGCTGCCCCTGCTGCTGCGAGGCGATGATCGCCCATCAGCGTTTCGGCCACCAGCATCCCATTCATACCAGCAATTACATTGCCGAGGCGGCCGACAATTGTTCCGGCTGCGGGCGCTGTCTGCCGGTATGCCCTGCGCGGGTAATCAATCTGGAGACGGAAAAAGATGATGGATCGGGTCGGCGTCAGGCGGTCATCGATGAGGAGCTCTGTCTGGGATGTGGCGTCTGTGTCCGGGTGTGTCATCTGCAGGCCCTGCGCATGAAGCCGCGGCCGCAGCGCGTCATTACTCCAGTCAATTCCGTTCACAAAACCGTCAAGATGGCGATTGAGCGGGGAACGCTCGAGCACATTATATTCGACAACCAGGTGTTGTGGAGCCATAGGGCGTTGGCGGCTCTTCTGGGTGCTGTGCTCCGCATGCCCCCGGTCAAGCGTAGCCTTGCTTCGAGCCAACTCGGCTCCCGATACCTGGAGCAGTTATGCAGAAAATTCGATTTTTAAAAAATTCTTAAAAAAGTCGTGACAAATCTAAAAAGTTAACTACAATTAACAATAATCAACCTGCATCTTCTCGATATATTAAAAGGGGGGCGTCATGCCCGGGTCGCGCAGACAAATCTATGAAGGACTGGTGGCTCTGAACGAGGAAATGTTTCCCAAGGTCTGCGGTCGTTGTGGCCAGGTCTTCCATTCTGTTGATGATTATCTGCACAAAACAAGGCGATTATTCCATTGCTCAGGACTACGCCGCTATGAAGAACCGAGCCTGAGTTTCCTCGGCCTTTACCGCAACTGCCGCTGTGGGTCGACGCTGCTGGCCATGTTCCAGGACCGCCGCGACGAATCCGAAGTCGGTATGCGGCGCCGCACCCGGTTTCAGGCGGTTCTCGATCAGTTGGTTGAGGCCGGCTGGGACCGCTCTATTGCCCGTGAAGAAGTGGAGAAAATTCTCGCCGGGCAGAAAAGCACCTTGCTGGAACTGTTTCTTGCCCGCTGATTACCCACCATCCCCAAAGCCCAAAGCTTCTCCCTTGCATCTACGCCCTCCTTGTCCTATGTTGAAGTGTGCGAAAATACAACAAATCCGAGGTGAAAATGAACAGGGAGCCTTTATACAGGGACAATCTACAGGGGAGGCTCAGGAAGGGGATGTTTCATCAGGCAGGGGCAGGGTGAAAGAAAAGCGGCTGCCGGTATCATCATCAATTGGGCTTTCGACCCAGATGCTGCCCTGGTGCAGGCGGACGATCTCTTTGCAGATAGCCAGACCGAGACCTGTGCCTTTGCGACTTTTCGGCTCTCCGGAATCGATCTGCTGATATCGCCCGAACAACCCTTTCTGTTGCTGTGGGGGTATGCCGGGACCGTGATCTTCGACATCGACCCGAACTGTTGTTTTATACCGGTAGGCCAGCAGGCGTATGCATCCGTCGCGAGGGCTGAATTTGGCTGCATTGGTCAGCAGGTTGGTCAGAACACGGCCCAGTTGCTGTCCGTCTGCATTGATGATGGGGAGATCGTCCTCAATCTGCAGGTTGACCGAGAGATTTTTCTCCATAAAGAGTGCGGCGAGTTCCCGGGAGGTCTCCTGCGCAATTTCTCTGATGGAGACCGGCAGGGGAGTCAGGGTCATTTTGCCGGCCTCGAGTTTTGAGAGGTGAAGGATGTCCTCGATAAGTGAAAGAAGTCGGTTCGATCCACTCTGAATATTGCACAGCGCGCTCTTCTGGTCCTCATTTACGGAACCGAGCACTTCCTGAGACAGAACTTCGGAAAAGCCGCGAATACTGGTCAGGGGAGAGCGCAGGTCATGCACCAGCATGGAGATGAAATCGGCTTTGATCTCCTCGATCTCATTGAGTTTGTTGATGTATCGCGCCACAATTTCGAAACGGTCGGCAACCAGGCCGAGGGCATGGGCAATGCCTTCCGTCAATGCGCGCTCTTTTCTGTTGAACAGGCATATCAATCCGAATGTCTCATCACCCTGTCGGATCGGCAGGGTGTGGAAGGTATGAAATTCTTCAGAGAGATCCTCCTTCAGTGGCGGATTTTCCGGGAAAATAAAAAGTCCATTTATTCCTTCATGATACGTGTTTGCAGACGGAATCTGCCGGATCATCATATCACGAGCTGCGGCAATAAAACCGGCCGGCATGGGTTGATTGATGGAAAATGCCAGAGTCAGTTTGTCGCGCCCCTGCCGCAGCAGAAGGCCGGCTGCGTCATGACGACAGATGTCGCCCAGAAAACGGAGGAGATTTTCGCTGAGAAGTTCCGTGTCATGGGTCGAACTGGTGAATTTAAGAATTTCATTTGAAATCGTGGACTCGTACAGGAGCCGGTCCAGGATATCCGTGATGCGCGCCTGGATATCATCCTTGTTCAGGGTGTCGACGGCCCGCGCATGTTTGCGCAGCCCGGGAGTGCGACTATCGAGCATATTTTCGACGGCATCAGCGATACGGGGTATGTCCGAGGTTTTTTCCAGGTAGAGATCCGCCCCGGCATTTTTCCCCCAGAACCGATCATGCTGCTCGGTGAGGTTGGTGAGTAAAACCACTGGGATTTGAGCGGTCACAGGATCGTTTTTAAGAACTCGGCACAGATGATAGCCGTTGAGCTCTGGCATAATGATGTCTGAAAGTACAAGGTCGGGTTCGATCTGGTAGACTTTAGCAATGGCTTCCATCCCATCTTTCGCCTTTTCGACGGTAAACCCTTTGTGTTCAAGGGCATCCTGCAGCAGCGCTACCTGGGTGGGGCTGTCGTCAACGACAAGGATGGTAAGGGCCTGATCCATGAAACCTCGGCGGGGATGATGCCAGGAAAACAGCATTAACCCGGGTTAAACGGGTTGGCAAAGGAAATCGTCGGTTAATCTTAATCTGGTGATTTTATACAATGTTTTATAAAAACAGGTCAAAGAATTATTCTTCTGTGGAGAAAATTCAGGGTGATGAGATAATAATCACGGGCATGACTTTGGTGCCTTAATTTTCATCAGGTCGCGACTTCACCTCCCTCTCAAGACTGCTATCCAAAAGGAAAGGATCCTTTAAATTTAAAGACTTATATAGTTTTTCTGAAAATATTGCCAGATTGGCAACTTCTTTGCTTTTGTAAATAGCCGCCATCAGCGCAAGGGGCAATTCCCTTGATGGGCTGGTAATCGGTGGTTATAATTTGATTTTTAAATTTTTATTACCGAAAACCTTTCATTTTACTGCCCCGGAGGTCAGACAAATGCGAAAAGTCGAAGCGATTATCAAGCCCTTTAAACTCGATGAAGTCAAAGAAGCCCTCAACGAGATCGGCATTCAGGGTCTTACCGTCAGCGAGGTCAAGGGCTTCGGGCGTCAGAAAGGGCATACTGAACTCTACCGGGGCGCCGAGTATGTGGTCGACTTCATTCCAAAAATCAAGATGGAGATCATTGTGCGCGACGACCTGGTCTCCAAAGTGGTTGAATCCATTGCAGAGGCTGCCCGCACAGGTCGCATTGGTGATGGCAAAATTTTTGTGACGCCGGTTGATGAAGTTGTGCGTATTCGTACGGGAGAGTCCGGCGACGACGCGCTCTGATCGCCTGCACAGTTTTTGCTGATCTTTTATTTTTGGGCCGCCTTTCACAGGGACCGGCGGTTCATTCGAGATTTTTTTATCCGCCTGGTGCGGATAAAGGCAGCAGCACTACGCTGATTTAAAGGAGATATGTATGACCCCACAAGAAGTAGTCGAATTTGCAAAAGAGAATAACTGCGGAATGGTCGATTATAAATTCCTCGATTTCGTGGGGATCTGGCAGCATTTTACCACTCCCGTCAGCGAATTCGATGAAGAGGTTTTCGAGGAAGGCCTGGGGTTTGACGGCTCTTCAATTCGGGGCTGGCAGCCGATTCACAACAGCGATATGCTGCTGATGCCTGATCCGACCACTGCGAAAATCGATCCTTTTCCCGAAGTGCCGACTTTGAGCCTTATCTGCAACATCATTGATCCTTTTACCCGTGAAGGTTACAGCCGCGACCCGCGTTTTATTGCGCAGAAAGCCGAAGCCTATCTTAAATCCACCGGCATCGGAGATACCGCTTTCTTTGGCCCTGAACCTGAATTTTTCATATTTGACGATGTCCGCTATGCAAACACCTCCAACGAATCGTTTTACGCTGTCGATTCGGTTGAAGGCATCTGGAACACCGGGCGGGAAGAATTTCCCAACCTTGGATACAAGCCGCGCCATAAAGAAGGCTACTTCCCCTGCGCACCGACCGACTCCATGATCGACCTGCGCAACGAAATGGTCCAGGTTCTGCAGAGCGTCGGCATTCGTATAGAGGCGTCTCATCACGAGGTTGCGACTGCCGGCCAGGCCGAAATCGACATGCGCTTTGATTCTCTTCTGCGTATGGGCGACACCCTTCAGTGGTTTAAGTACATTATCAAGAATGTTGCCTTGAGAAACGGGAAAACCGTGACTTTTATGCCGAAACCCATTTACAACGATAACGGCTCCGGCATGCATTGTCACCAATCGATCTGGAAAGACGGCAAGAATCTTTTCTGTGGAGACGGCTATGGCGGATTGTCCAAAGAAGCCCTTTGGTACATCGGCGGGATCATGAAGCACGCCAAAGCACTTTGCGCCTTTACCAATCCGACCACCATCAGCTACAAGCGCCTGGTGCCTGGCTTTGAAGCTCCGGTCAACCTTGCGTATTCCAATCGCAACCGCTCGGCTTCACTGCGCATCCCCTCCACCAGCAACCCGAAATCGAAGCGGGTGGAATATCGCACTCCCGATCCGTCGTGCAACGGCTACCTTGCCTTCTCTGCACTGCTCATGGCCGGGCTCGACGGCATCGAAAATAAAATCGATCCGGGCGATCCCCTTGACAAGGACATCTATGGTCTTTCTCCCGAAGAACTCAAGGATATTCCCAATGTTGCCGGAACCCTGCAGGAAGCCCTTGATTCCTTGCGGGATGATCACGAATTTCTGCTCAAGGGAGATGTCTTTACTGAAGACGTGATCGATATGTGGATCAACTACAAAACCGAGGCGGAGGTCAACCCGGTGCGTATGCGTCCGACCCCGATGGAGTTCGCGCTTTACTACGACTGCTGAGTTTCGCTGCAGTTGATATCCGCGAATAAATAAAAAGCAGAAAGCCCCCGACCTGTCATGAATCGGGGGCTTTCTGCTTTTCATGCTTAACCCGGGTTAACTGTCCGACAGCCTCCTAGAACTTCAGTCCCTGTCATTACGGGGTAAGCAGGTAGAGCAGAAGGGTCAATGTCCCTGCACTCACCAGTGTTGTCGTCAGGATGGTGCCCGCTACCAGGTCCGGCCGTACGCCGAAGCGCAACGCGTAGAGCAGGGGCAGGACTGCCGATGGGGTGCTCGTCTGCAATATGACGACGGATCGAGCCAACCCCTTGATGTCCAGGAGTGCGGTGAGTCCCCAGGCCAGCAGCGGGCTGGCAGCCAGGCGGGTGAGGGTGGCCAGCGACAGAAATCCGACCCGATTCTGCCATCGGGTTCGCGCCAGCTGCATCCCGAGCATCAGCAGCATGACAGGGATTGCGGCCTGTCCAACGAGATCGATGGGGCGCAGCACAAATGTCGGCGGGACCCATTGAAGCATCTTGAATAAAAACGCCAGTACGACCCCGTGAAAGATGGGTATTTTCGCCATGTTGAGCAGGGCGGTGGAGAGCGAGCCTTTAGACCCCTGAGCGATGACGATGGCCAGGGTTCCCAGGGGGATGTTGAACAGGACAAAGGTCAGCACGCTGACTTCCAGCGCCGCTTCGCCGAAGGCGAAGTAGGTCAGTGGCAGACCGAAGTTGCCGACATTCATCATGACCGTGGTCAGAAGCAGCGCGCTTCGACTTTCCCGGTCGAATCCGGCCATGCGGGCTATCAGCCAGGAAAAACCATAGAGGGCGGCCGTATATAGGACCATGAACAGAAACAGGTCGCCCGCCAGAGTCAACTCGAATTCCCGTTTCATCAGGGCGGAGAAAACGAGGGCCGGGCAGAATACATAAAGCGAACTGATGGTCAGGGTGCGAAAATCAAGACGCGCCGTTTTTTCCAGAACGATCCCGGCACACACGATCAAAAATACCGGCAGCACCACCTGAACGAAAAGCATTCCAACCTCATTAGCCTGTTTTGAATGGTATATGACTCTGTCGTGCAGCAGGTTAGCACGCGCTGCGTTTGACGAACAACGCCTTTCAAGCCGGACGCCATCTTACATCTGGCCTGCTTTGTTTCCGTATGCGATAATTGAGAGGTTTACTCCCTTTCAGCCCTATTTCAACCAGTGAGGATATCGTGATGACGGAACGCCCCGATCTGGCTCCTTACGCGGCGCACGGCAGTGAGAGCCGTGGACGACGCCACTTTGAACCTTTCAAGGACGATCGCCCCCCCTTTGAGCGTGACCGCGACCGCATCATCCATTGTGCCGCCTTTCGGCGACTGGAATATAAAACCCAGGTATTCGTCAACCATGAGGGCGATTATTATCGCACCCGACTGACACACTCGCTGGAGGTCGCTCAGATCAGCCGCGGCATTGCCCGCCGGCTTCATCTCAATGAAGATCTGGTGGAGGCCCTTGCTTTGGCGCATGATCTTGGCCACACACCTTTCGGGCATGCCGGGGAAGATGTTTTGAACCGAAAGATGATGAATGCCGGTGGCTTTGAGCATAATCGGCAATCGCTGCGCATTGTCGAGATTCTTGAAGAACGCTACCCTGACTTCAATGGTCTGAACTTGAGTTGGGAGACACGCGAGGGGATTATCAAGCATTCAAATCGAGAGGATTTTTCGGCTCAGGGCGTCGAGGAAGAATACGCCCCCCGGGAACGACCCGCTCTTGAGGCGCAGATCATCGATCCCGCCGACGAGATTGCCTACAACAATCATGACATCGACGATGGTCTTAAGGCCGGATATATCCAGCTGTCCGATCTTTCCCACGTCGATCTGTGGCGCGAAACATGGGAGACTGTCGCCGGCAAATTTCCCCGTATCGATCGGGAAAGGCATATCTATCAGACGATCAGCCACCTGATCGGGACTCTGATTCAAGACCTGGTGGAACATACCCTGGCCAAACTTTCCGAACGGGGGATTAAATCCGTGAAAGAGGTTCGCTGTCAGCCTGAAAACATCGTATCCTTCAGCCCGGAAGTCGCAAAAAAGAACCTTGAACTCAAGCAATTCTTATACAAATACCTCTATCGTCACCACAAGGTCGAGCGCATGCGGGTCAAGGTCGAACGCATTTTGACCTTCCTTTTTGATATCTATGCCGAAAACAACAACCTGCTTCCGCTGGAACAGCAGCATAAATTTGAAAAATATGGGACCCGGCGTGTCATTTGCGATTACATTGCCGGAATGACCGATCGGTATGCCTTTGATGAATACCGCCGTCTCATGGAGCCCTATGAACCCGTATGATTCGTATATTTTGATTGTATGCGGCAGCTCACAATGATATTTTTCCGCTTTCCGGCGCGCTCGCCATTTTGCTTAGCCATCTTCCGGGTTTTTGCGAATGCACCATCTTTGGCGGCTGGAATTGCTGCGATGTCCTGCCCTGAGGGGGCGGGCCTGCACACAAGCAGGTATAAAACGGACTTGAGTTTCTAAGATAGAAGGTTTTTTTGTGTTTTGGTCCAGGGTCGTCCGTTTTGTGAGGGGAGAATCAGCGGAGGGTTATTTCCCTTTTGTCGCCGGGGCGGTAGAGCAGAATGGTCTGACCGAGGATCTGCGCGACCGCAGCTCCGGTTTTGTGCGCCAGCTGGTCCGCGATTTCGTGACGGTCGAGAGGACAACCACGCTGAAGTTTAATTTTGACCAATTCGTGCGCAACGAGACTCTCTTCTACGGACTCGACCAGGTTGTCATTGACCCCATCTTTCCCGACCATGGCGGCCACATTCAGGTGATGCCCCAGAGAACGCAGATATCGTGCCTGTTTTCCTGTCAGTTTCGGTCCTGCCATTTTTTTTCCTTCCTCCTCGTTCTGGTTCAGAGTTCGGGGAAACTATCATGGTCACTGGCCGCTTGCCAAGCATAATATCAATCCATTTGACGGCCCTTGTGTACAAGATAAACTTAAACCAGCTATATGGAACACTCGATCCTTCTCGAGGTTTTAAATTTCATGTTGTCAGTTCGTATTCGATCTGTCGACATGACAGAACACAACGGGTTGCTTTTCAAGGGGTTCGCCCATGGGGTTAAACTGTTTGCGTTCACAGATACGGATGCAGCATCTGCCGCCAACCAGCCGGCAGGTGGCGCTCAAAATCGTTCTGCTCTATCTGATCATTTCTCTGTTCTGGATATTCTTTTCCGATCAATTTCTATCGTATCGTTTCGATGACCCTCTCGTCCTGAGTCGGTTCCAGACGTATAAAGGCCTTCTGTTCGTTCTGGTTTCATCTGTTCTGCTCTTTTTTCTCATCTGGCGCTATCTGCGTGCACTGCAGACATCTGAAGGGCGCCTGCTCATGGTCTCCGAGGCCGTTTCCGCACAGACGGGAGCTAAATTTTTCCATCTCCTGGCCGAACACCTGCAAGATGTCCTCAAGGCGGACTGTGTTCTGGTTGCAGCTGCCGATCAGGACAATTTATCATCCCTGGAAACCATCGCCATGGCCTATGACGATGATTCATTCCAGAAGTTCAGATTCAATCTCGAGAATACGCCATGCGAGCGCCTGCGTCAGAACGAAATCTGCTATTGCCCCTTCGATGTACGCGGCCAGTTGCCGAAAGATCACCCGTTTTCGAAGATGGGAATGCAGAGTTGCCTGGCTATGCCTCTGGTTGACGCCCAGCAACGCACCCTGGGGGTGATGGTCGTCATGAACCGTGGTCCTTTTCCCGACAGAGCCGCAGGTGAATCAATGATGCGCATTTTTGCCTCGCGCGCCGCATCTGAGTTGGAGCGACGTTTAAGTGAAGAAAGAATAAGCCAACTCGCTTTTTTCGATCCTCTGACCGGTCTGCCCAATCAGCAGCGTTTCAGCGAACAACTTGACGAAGCGCTTCACCAGATAGAAAATTCCGACCAGCGTTTGGCTCTGATGTATCTTGATTTCGATCGTTTTAAGACGATTTCGCGCGCCCTTGGCGTTGACCAGAGTAATCGAGTCCTTTGTGATGTGGCGTCCCGCTTGAAGACAATGATGCCGGCCAACGGTTTTCTTTCCCATCTGAAAGGGGATGAATTCGCGTTGCTACTTCAGGATTTCGGTTCATTGGACGATTTGCAGACATGGCTGAAAAATATCTTGGATGCGTTTCGGGCTCCCTTTCCTATTGCCGGCCATGATCTCTATGTCACGGTCAGCGTGGGGGTCGCGATTGCGCCCGATGATGGTCGTGACTCCAAGATGCTGCTGCGCAATGCGGATGTCGCCGTGAGTCGCGCCAAAGCGCTTGGGCGTAATAATTATCAACTCTACAGCGCTGAGATGGGGAAGGTTTCCTTTCAGTCGATGGTTCTGGAAAACCGACTTTTTCGAGCTATGGAACGCGAGGAGTTTCTGCTTCTCTATCAACCTCAATGTCGTCTGGATAATGGTGTGATTGAAGGGATGGAGGCACTGGTCTGTTGGAAACAAGGCGGGCGTTCTCAATACTCTCCCTCGGATTTTATTCCCAAAGCTGAAGAGACGGGGCTGATCGATCCCCTCGGCGAATGGATTCTGGA
>NZ_JBFWJQ010000070.1:0-13104 GCF_050253115.1 Syntrophotalea sp. | reverse complement strand
AAGCTCTGTCGCTGGTGCGGGAACTGAGCCGCCACGGCTACGCCCTCGCCTGGGAAAGAGTCGACACGGCCGAAGCCTTGCAGGCCGCCCTTGCCCGGGGCAGTTGGGATGTGGTTATCTGCGACTGGTCCCAGCAGCGTCTCCGCCTGCGGGCGGCCTTCGAGATTCTGCAATCCAGCGGGCAGGATTTGCCTTTTATCATCCTTCGCGGGGGTACCGAGGACGAAACCGCCGACGAAGTCATGGGCGGCGCTGCTCATGGCTATGTCAGCAAAGACAACCTGGCTTCTTTGCCCGCCGTCATCGAAAAGCAACTGCAGCATGCCGCGGGGCGACGCTGCAGCGCGGAACGGGACGGGCGTAACAACGATGGGTTGTTTCGTTCCATTTTTCAGAATGCCCTTGCCGGCATGGCCACCGTATCTCCCGAGGGCCGTTTTTGTGCCGTATGCTCGGTTACAGTGAAGATATATTGCTGGAGAAATCCGTCCTTGAAATCACCCATGCCGCCGATGTTGCCTTTACCCGCGATCTGATCAGGGAAATGCGGAGTGGTGGCCAAATTGCCCGGGATTATGAAAAGCGTTATATCTGCCGCAATGGCGAAGTCCTCTGGGCACATGTCGCGACCTCCTGCATTTCTCATGAAGACGGGACCTTGAATTGCCTCGTCCTGCTGGTCACCGATATCACCCCCCATCATCAAGCCCGTCAAAAAGCCCATCAGTTGGCCTACTTCGACAGTTTGACCGGATTGCCCAACAGGCAGCTGTTCTGTGAGCACTGTCATGGATGCCTGATTCAGGCTCGCCGCGAGCGGACCTCCCTGGGGGTGCTGACCATAGATATCGACCGTTTCAAGGGGGTTAACAATTCCTTCGGTTACGAGTCGGGGGATGCCATGCTCAAAACGGTCAGCCAGCGTCTGCAGGATTGCCTGGCCCGCCAAGACGTTCTGGCGCGGTTGGGCAGCGATGAATTCGCTGTCGTGGTTTCCCACGCCAGGTCCCAGGATGAATATTCGGTACTTGCCCAGAAGCTTCTCAACAGTTTGTCGGAGCCCATTGCTCTGGATGGCCAGAGGGTTTACTGTTCGGTGTGTATCGGTATCGCGCTGTTCCCTCTGGACGGTGTCGAGGTCGATGTGCTGCTGAAAAACGCTGCGACCGCCATGCATCAGGCCAAACAAAGGGGGCCGAAAAATTACCAGTTTTTTTCAAAAGGCATGAATCGCATGGCCCGGGAAAGGCTCGAAGTCGAGGCCGGATTGCGTCGTTCGCTGGACCTTGGCCAGCTCGCGCTTCACTATCAACCCAAGATCGATCTGAAAACCGGCAGGGTCGTGGCCATGGAGGCGCTGCTGCGCTGGGAATCACCGGAACTCGGCAGGATCAGTCCTTTACGTTTTGTCCCTCTTGCAGAAGAGACAGGACTGATCCTGCCCATCGGTGACTGGGTACTGGAGACGGCCTGCATGCAGGGCGCGGCCTGGCACCGTCAGGGGTTCTCCAGCTTGCGCATGGCGGTCAACATTTCCCCGCGGCAGTTCCGCCAGAGGGATTTTGTGGCGCGTCTCGACGGCGTACTGCGGCGGAGCGGATTTGATCCCGGTCTGCTGGAACTGGAACTGACCGAAAACCTGGTCATGGAAAAATCCGAGGAGACGCTCCTGACCCTGATCGATATCAAGGCGCGTGGCATCAAACTCGCTATCGATGATTTTGGTACCGGGTACAGCATGCTCAGCTATCTCAAGCACTTTCCCATCGACCGTCTCAAGATCGATCGCAGCTTCGTGCAGGACATCCCGATGTATGCTGACGATGCGGCGATTACCGAGGCCATCCTCGCCATGGCGCGCAGCCTGCGGATCAAGGTCATTGCCGAAGGGGTAGAGACCTGCGAGCAGCTGGCCTTCCTGAAGGATCGCGGCTGCCAGGAGGGGCAGGGTTATTATTTTTCCCGACCCATGCCGGCCGATGCCGCGGCTGAATTCCTGTCCGGTCGGTTTCGCTGCCGCAATCTGCTCGAAGGCGGCTAGCCATTATGGCCAGGCAAGCAGATGAGCTACCTGCCGACAACACGGTTTTCCCCCCCTGATTCGACGCAAGCATCATGCGGGCCTATCTTGTCGAGGAGGCTGCTTCTCTGAAAAAACGGGGGCTGGATATCGAGAAGTTAAAGGCTGGCGTGAGAGAAACGCCAGCCAGCGCAAAAATCCTGGCCAATTTCTCCAGGGTGATATTCGGGTAGGATTGCCGGCCAACGGATAAACCGTTACACATCCGTGCCGTTTTCGAAGGCCGCCAGCAGCTGGATCGATTTGCCGCTGACCCGGATCATTTCTTCCTCGGAGAGTTTTTTGAGCAGTCGCGAAAAGGTTTCCGGGGTGGTGCCGAGCAGCAGCGCGATTTCCCTTTTGGGGGCCGGAAGCTGAACCACGCCGGTGCGATGTTTCTGATCCAGGGCGCGCAGGTAGCCCATAAAACGTTGGCGGATGTCGGCGATGGCGAGCTGTTCAACACGCTTGAGCATGAACATCAGGCGCTGGGAGAGAATGCCGACCAGGTGCATGGCCAGCTGCGGGGTCTGTTGCAGGCGGGCGAAGAGTTTACCTACGTCGATCAGAAGCAGGGAGCAATCTTCCAGCGCCATGGCGTTGACCGGGTAGCGGTTGCGCAAGTCGAGCAGGATTTCCGCAAAAAACTCTCCCGGTTGTACAAAGCGGATGACGGCTTCCTTGCCGTCTTCGTTGGCCCGGTAGAGTTTAACCCGGCCGCGCAGCAGGAAATGCACGGCGTGTCCGTCCTCCCCTTCAAAAAATAAAACTTCCTTGCGGCGGCGTTTCTGAAAAAAGCTGATCTCCTCGATCAGGGTGTAAAGATCGGCGTCGCTGGATCCGAAAAAGCGCTCCAGAAACTGTTCGATGGCTTTCTGCTGTTCCATATCGGTTTCCTCCTGCCTATTTCTGACCGGTAATCGCCTGGGCAATGTTGAAGCAATAGCCGCCGATACGTTCAAGATAGGCCATGATGTCGATGTACCAGAGCCCCGGTTCGATGGAACAGTCCCGTTCCTGGAGGCGCTGGATTTTTTGTACGCGCATTTTATTGAATTGCAGGTTGATGCCGGTTTCGTGTTTGTAGGCTTCCTGCATGAAGGTGGCATCGGGCGCGTTGATCTGGACGATGACAAGGTCGAGGAAGGCCAGCACCCGATGCGACATCTGCTCCAGGTCCTTCAGGGAATGGTCGGATAACAGCAGCCTGTTTTCAAACAGCTTCTCCGACAGGTGGGCCAGCTGTTCCACTGCATCGCCTATTTTTTCGATGTTGTTGGCCATACGGAAGAAACTGTGAATTTCCCGCGCCGAATCCTCGTTGATTTCAAGTTGATAGATCTTGATGAGGTAATGGGTGATTTCCTTGCGGGCCTGATCGATCCATTTTTCCTGCTCTTTCCATCCGCTCATCATCTCTGGGTTGCGCTGCTTGATGGCGGGGATGACGTTTTCCAGCGTCTGGCGGGCGGTTTTGGCCATTCGGAGGATTTCGGCTCGTACCTGGGCCAGGGCCGCAATGGGGGATTCGTCATAAAAATCGTTGAACTCGGGAATGGCTTCCGGGGGCGGTGTCGTTTTGTCCTTGGGCGACAGCATGATCGCCGCTTTTACAAGAACCGGTAAAAAGAGTAGGAAAAACAAAGCGTTGGTAATGTTGAACAAGGTGTGTCCGTTGGCCAGGTAGCGGCCCACGTACAGGTGCTCGCCATGTAACAGGGCATCGGGTGCGCCAACCCCGGATAGCCGGGTGATTTTTTCGACAAAAGCGACAAATTGCGGAAAAACCAGCACCATAATGCCTACGCCGATGACGTTGAACATGGTGTGGGCGCGTGCCGTGCGATGAGCCTCGATGTTGGCGGTGCCGAGGGTGGCGAGTTCGGCGGTGATGGTAGTGCCGATATTCTCGCCCAGCACCAGCGCCATGGCAGCGGGGAAGCTCAACAGCCCCTGGGTCGCCATGGTCATGGTGAGCCCGACGGTGGCCGAGGAGCTCTGCACTGCCATGGTCAGCAGGGCTCCGGTCAGAACGCACAGCAGCAGTCCGCCCAGGCTGGCGGGATCGAAGCGGGTGAAAAAGGACAGGAAGTTTGGATCGCTTCGCAAAGGCTGCAGTCCATGCTTCATGGTTTCCATGCCCAGAAACAGCAGGCCGAAGCCGAGAATCACCTCGCCGGCATACCGGTATTTTTTCTGCTTGGAAAAAAAACGCATGGAGACGCCGAGGGCGACGGCCGGCAGGGACAGGCTCGACAGCTTGAAGGCGATCAGCTGTGAGGTCATGGTGGTGCCGATATTGGCGCCGAGGATGACACCGACCGCCTGCTGCAGGGTCAGCAGGCCGGCACTGACAAAACCGATCAGCATGACAGTGGTGGCCGACGAGGATTGCACCATGGCGGTCACCAGCGCGCCGGTGGCGCAACCGATGACCCGGTTGGCGGAGATGGCGCAGAGAATTTTCTTGATGCGGGGACCGGCCGCCATTTGCAGGCCTTCGGTCATGGTCTTCATTCCCAGGACAAACAACCCCAGCCCGCCGATGGTTTCGATGAAAATCCCGATAAAATGCAAAACGCGGCCTCCTTGTCGGAAGCGGTTGCCTGAAGGCAAGCCAGTCTCGCGCAACAGCTTTCCGCATGACGGCGGTGCCCCTGCGGGCATCAGCCTGGATGGGTTTTGCGGGCAAACCGCTCAATGGTAACAAAAAGGCGTGGCGTTTTGAAGCAGAGTTTGCACTTGTGTGGCAGCCGCGGCGCCGTGCTACGAAGACGTCGTTACGATGCTCGTGCCCGAAGTCGGGCTGGCAAGCAGCGCCGTAAAATCATCGACGTCAAGCGGTGCCCAGAACAGATACCCCTGGCAGCAGTCGCAGCCGCAATTGCGGAGAAACTCCAGTTGCTGCTGCGTTTCGACGCCTTCGGCGATGGACTGCAGGCCCAGGCTTCGAGCGATGGCCACGATACTGGTAACAACCGCCGAAGCGCTGGGATCCTGACCCACGTCACAGATGAAGCTGCGGTCGATCTTCAGACCGTTGACCGGAAAACGGCGCAGGTAGTTGAGGGAGGAGTACCCGGTTCCGAAATCATCCAGAGCCATGCTGACGCCCAGATCGCTGAGCTGCTGCATGGTTTCCGCCGACGCCTGTGGTTCGCGCATGATCATGCTTTCGGTCAGTTCGAGTTCCAGCAGTTGCGGACGGACCCCTTGTTTTTGCAGGATCTGTCGCACGGTCTGTGCCAGATTTTCGTTGCGAAACTGTCGGGCGGAAAGGTTGGCGGCAATCGGAACCACCGACAGCCCCCGCGTCTGCCATTGTCTGATCTGTCGGCAGATCTGTTGCAGGACCCATTCGCCAATAGGGAGGATCAGGCCGGTCTCTTCGGCCAGAGGGATGAAAAGGTCGGGAGGGATCAAGCCGCGGGTTGGATGGAGCCAGCGCAGCAGGGCTTCGGCTCCGATGATGGAGCCGTCGTGCAAATCGATTTTGGGCTGGTAGTGCAGCAGCAGCTCGCAGCGGTCCAGAGCGCGCCGCAGATCCGACTCCATTTCCATGGCTTCATGAACCACCAGGTTCATTTCCGGGGCGTAAAGACAGAAGCTGTTGCCTTCTTCCTTGGCACGGTACATGGCGATATCGGCGTTACGGATAAGGGTTTCCTCGTCTTCGCCGTCTCGCGGGTAGATGCTGATGCCGAGGCTCGCGGTGACGGTAATTTCCCGGTCGTCGATATGAAAAGGGGCGGCGAGGCGTTCGAGGATCTTTTTGGCGACCTTGCCGACGTCTTCTTCATTGGCCACTTCGGCAAGCAGAATGACGAATTCGTCACCTCCCAGCCGGGCAACCGTATCCGCGTCCCGTACCGATTGACGCAGCCGCTCGGCGACAATCTGCAGCAGCCGGTCACCGAAACTGTGACCGAGGCTGTCGTTGATGATCTTGAAACGGTCCAGATCCAGCAGCAACGCCGCTACCAGCCGCTTTGAGCGCCTGGCGAACAGGATCGATTGCTCAAGGCGGTCCTGCAGCAATGCCCGGTTGGCCAAACCGGTCAAATCATCGTGGGTGGCAAGGTGCTGCAGCTGGTCCTGATAGCGTTTGCGCTCGGTGATGTCCTCCTTGATGGCCAGAAACTGGCTGATGGTGCCGGCAGAACTGCGTACCGCGGAGATGGATATGTGCTCCCAGAAAAAGCTGCCGTCCTTGCGCCTGTTATGAAACTCGCCGTGCCACTCCCTGCCGGAGGAGATGGTCTCCCAGAGCTTTTTGTATTCCTCCGGAGAAGTTTCCCCTGATTTCAAAAGACGCGGATTCTTGCCGCGCACCTCTTCAAAGGTGTAGCCGGAAGTTTGGGTGAACTTGGGGTTGACGTATTCGATGTTTCCATGCGGATCGGTCAGCACCACGGCGGTCGGGCTTTGCTCCACCGCCTGGGAGAGTTTTCGCAATTCGTTTTCGTGCCGTTTGCGTTCGCTGATGTCGCGGACGAATGAATAGCAGACAGTCTGGCCATCGTAATCGAAATAGTTGATGGTGACTTCCACCGGGAACACGCTGGCGTCCTTTCTCCGGTGCAGGGTCTCAATGGTTGTGGAACGCTCGGAAAGCATGATTTCCCGGTGCCGTACCCAGCGTTCGGGGGTAACCGTCGGATCGATGTCGAAAATCGTCAGTTCTTCCAGCTCTTCGGGAGTGTAACCGAGCGTTTTGCTGCCCTGTTTGTTAACTTCAAGAATGCGACCCTGCTCGTCAATGCGGAAAATGCCGATGGCGGCGTGATCGATGCAGGACTGGGCCAGGCGCCATCCGGACTGTGCCATTTTGCTGGCGGTGATATCCTGGGCAATGCCGAGAAACCCGACGATCTCGCCGCAGGGGGCGCGCATGGCTGTAATCACCAGCGATACGGACAGTCTCTGGCCGTTTTTGTGAACGTAGGTCCACTCCCGGTGATCGGCGTCGGTCCGGGTCACTTGTGCCATGAACTCCCCGATGGTTTTCACGGCAGGTATGTCGCCACTGTTCAACTCCGCATAGCGGGCCTGCAGTTCCGATGGGAGATGGAACTGGGCCGGGGTCTGCCGGCCGACGACTTCCTCGGCCGCGTATCCCAGCATTTTTTCGGCACCCCGATTGAACACCGTGATGAAGCCCTGGGGGTCGGTGGCAATGATGGATACTTCGGAGGCGGCGCTGAGCACACCGGCCAGCAATCGTGAAGTGCGTTCGATTTCCGCCGTTGCGGCTTTCTGCTCTTCGAACAGGCGCTGCAGGGTCAGTCGCGCCTGCTGGGCTTCTTCAAGAAGGCGCGCCTTTTCGCGTTCCGCATCGAGGGTTTTCTGGTCCGCCTGACGGCGCTCGGTGATATCGGAGAAGGTGCCCAGGATGCGCAGGGGCTGACCGTCGGCGTCCGTTTCCAGCAATTTGCCCATGGAGCGGAACCATTTCCAGGTTCCGCAGCGGGTGCGTTGACGGAACTCGGCACGGAATTCATCGATCCTGCCGGCGACATAGTCCCGATAGGCGGCCAGCACCGCTGGCCGGTCATCGGAGTGCATGCGCGCCATCCACGCCGCATTGGTTTCGCGGAACGTCTCCGGTTCATAGCCCAGCATCCGCGCGTAATCCGCATTGACGATGATTGCGCCGGTCTGTACGTTCAGATCGTAAAGGCCCTGGCGCGAGGCCTTGAGGGCCATGCGCAACCGCTCCTCGCTGGCCTGCAACGCCAGCGACAGCCGGTCGCGTCGCTGGCGGGCAACCATCAGCGTGCCGAGCATGGCGGTGGCCACAGGGTAGATGAGCAATACCGGCAGGCTGATGCGGCTCAGGACGCGCAAGGCGGTATCCCATGGCAGCAGCAGCATGCAGGCCAGCATGACGATATGTAGCACCATGCCGAACAGATAGAGTTGCCACCAGGATATCTCGGTGTCGCTGTGGCGGGTGCGGTTCTTCCAGAGCATCCCCAGCAGGCCCGAGGTCAAGATGACGCAGACTCCGGCTTGTGTCGCCGTGCCGCCCTGGGCAAAACGAAAAACGGCGGTGATAATCATGGCCAGGGAAGTGGGTAACATGCCGAAAAACAGGCCGGACACTCCCAGCAGTACCGAGCGGGTGTCGAAAACGATGCCCGGCACGTATTGCCAGGGGGAGCTCATGAGGACAATGCCCAACAGGCCGAGGGTGATGCCGACGAAGACCTGTACCGCCAGTCGGTGTTTGAAGCGGCAGCGGCTGGTCGTCACGTCGTAGATGAAGGCCATGGCCAGCAGCAAGGCGGCATTTTTTACAAGGGCGAGGAAAACATTTTCCATGGGGTTAGATCCTTCGCAATGCCTGTCCGTGGATTGCCGGGGCCAAGCATAGCAATTTTGCGGCATCCTGTCACCCGGTCAGACTTTGTGTGCCGTTTGTTTTGTGCAGACTCCCCGAGAACAAGCAACAGACGGGCCATATCGTGAAACGCAGGCGTTGCAGGGTTTTAATCCAGCCTTGTTGCATGGCGGTAAAACAGGTACTATGGGTGGCAACCTGTTTTATCCCCGACAAGGAGGTATGGCTGGACCATGGCAGTTCGCAAGGTGTCCGCACGCAGCGTTGGCAAGCGGGTTTTTCTGTATGGCATGATGGTCAGCCTGCTGACCTTCGGTCTTTATGCGATTTATCTCGATTTTGCCGTAAGGGAGCGGTTTGAAGGCAAGCGTTTCGCCTTGCCCGCGCGGGTTTATGCGCGGCCGCTCGAATTGTACCCGGGACTGAAGCTCACCCCTGCCGATCTGGCCGCCGAGCTGGCCCTGCTCGGATACCGGCAGGTGAAATCTCCACTGGAGCCGGCGACCTACCGATGGGAAGGTCGGCAGTTGGACCTGGTTACCCGGTCGTTCGTGTATGGCGACGGCCCTCAGCCGCCGATTTTATGCAGCGTGGCTTTCTCCGAAGGACGTATCGTATCCCTGACCGACCGCAAACGGCGTTCGGCCCTGCAGCTGGTGCGCCTCGATCCGGCCCTTATCGGCGGCATTTTCCCCGGCAAGAACGAGGACCGGGTACTGATTGAACTGCGGACCGTGCCCCGGCTGGTGGTGGATGCGCTATTGGCCGTCGAGGATCGCCGCTATTACCGGCACCATGGCATCGATCCCCGGGGGATGGCCCGCGCGCTGCTCATGACCCTCAGTGGCAAAAGCGTTCAGGGTGGCAGCACCATCACCCAGCAACTGGTGAAAAATTTCTACCTGACGGCGGAGCGCACCCTGCGGCGCAAGTTCACGGAAATGATCATGGCCGTGCTGCTGGAGATGCATTACAGCAAGGAGGAAATTCTCGAAACCTACCTCAATGAGGTTTATTTAGGTCAGGACGGCAACCGGGCCATTCACGGGTTTGGCCTTGCCAGTGTCCATTTTTTTGACAAACCCCTGTCCCGTCTTCGTCCCTCCGAAGCCGCGCTGCTGGTAGGCCTGCTGAAAGGTCCGGCCTACTACAGCCCGCGCAACCATCCCCGGCGGGCTCTGGACAGACGCAACCTGGTTTTGTCTCAGATGGTCGAGGCCGGATTTCTGCCCGAACAACAGGCCGCGGAAGCCAGGGCGATGCCCCTGGGAGTGGTTGAACGGCCTCCCCGTGGCACCTCTCCCTACCCGGCATTTCTGAAGCTGGTGCATCGCCAGTTGCAGCGTGATTATCGAGACGAGGATCTGCGATCAGAAGGGTTGTTGATTTTTACCACGCTTGATCCCCGGGTGCAGCGCATGGCGGAAGAAGCGGTGCAAAAACATCTGGCGCATCTGGAAGCGATACGTGGCATTAAATCCGGCACCCTGCAGGGGGCGGCTATCTTCACCGACACGCAAAGTGCCGAGGTGCAGGCTTGTGTGGGCGGGCGGGAGCCGCGTTTCGAGGGGTTCAACCGGGTTGTCGATGCCAGGCGGCCTGTCGGATCGCTGATCAAGCCGGTTGTTTTTCTGACCGCACTGCAGCATCCTTCCCGATACACTCTTGCAACCCTGCTGGACGACGGTCCGCTGGTTTATCGGCAGGCCGGAGCTGAAGACTGGATTCCGCAGAACTATGACAAGCAGCATCACGGCAAGGTGTCGATGCGCGAGGCCCTGATTCATTCCTATAACGTGGCCACGGTCCGGCTCGGGTTGTCGGTGGGGGTGGATTCGGTGATGGCCAATATCCGGCAGCTCGGCGTGGAGCGTGAACTGACCGGTTTTGCCGCCAGCCTGCTGGGGGCGGATGCCCTGTCCCCCCTTGAAGTCGCGCAGCTCTACCAGACCCTCGCCGGAGGCGGTTTCCGTACGCCGCTGCGGGCCATTCGGGAGGTACTGACGGCCGAAGGCGAACCGCTGCAACGATATCCCCTGAATGTGGAGCAGGTCATCAGGCCGGCCCCTGTTTATCTGGTAACCACCGCACTGCAGTCCGTGGTCCGCGAAGGGACCGCTCAAAAGTTGTACAACCGGCTGTCGCCTGATCTGGGTATTGCCGGCAAGACCGGTACCACCGACGACTACCGGGATAGCTGGTTTGCGGGATTTACCGGTGACCGTCTCGGTGTGGTATGGGTGGGGCGGGACGATAACGAACCTGCCGGATTCAGCGGCGCTGGCGCCGCCATGGGCATCTGGGGCGATATTATGGTCGGACTTGATCCCGAACCCTTGACCCTTGTGCCGCCGGACAATGTGGAGTGGGTATGGATTGATCCCGCATCGGGATTGCGCAGTGCCGCAAACTGCCCGGGTGCCGTGGAACTGCCTTTTATCTCCGGTTCGGCCCCAACCCGCAGCGCCGATTGTGGTCCACATTCGGTGGGCCATCGGATCAAAACCTGGTTTAAAGGGTTATTCGAGTGAACAAGACACTGATAAAATGGCTGGTTCCGGCGATTCTGCTGCTGATCGCGGGGTGTGCGGTGCCACCTCAGAAACAAACTGCGCCGGCGCCATCGGGCAACATGGCGGTGACTTCCCTGCTTGGCAAGGCCAGGTCGCAAACCGCGGCGGGTCGCCTGTCCGATGCCAGTGTTTCGCTGGAACGTGCCTTGCGGATCGAGCCCCGCAATGCACTGCTCTGGCATGAACTGGCCCGCGTGCGCCTGGCGCAGGGACAGCTCATGCAAGCCGAAAATCTCGCCGCCAAGTCCAATTCCCTGGTTCCCGCTGGTCATGTTCTGCGTCGGGAAAACTGGATCATCATCGGTCGGGCCCGTACCGACCTTGGCGATCTGCAGGGAGCCCGCCAGGCGTTTGAAAGGGCCGAGTAGCTCGGAGAAATTGCCGTTCTGGACGCGGGCAGGTTTGCGCGCGCCTTATGCGGTGAGGGAGAACCCATATGGAAAAGTCGATGCGGCATTATGGTATCGCGCAGGAATGCATTCCCTGTGTCCTGAAACAGTGCCTTTCCACGGCGCGCTTCGCCCAGCTTGAAGAAGGGCAGACAGCACGCATCCTCGCCGTGGCGCGGCAGGCCATCGAAGACTCGAAGGTCAAGCCGCTGCTGGTTCAGCACGTTGTCCGCCAGGTTGCGGATGCCGTCATTCAGGAACGGGGCGAATCGCCCGAATTCGATATCTATGCCGAGGTCAAACAACGCTCAAACGCGCTGTCCCTGGCTCACGTCCCGATGTTTCAGAAAATGCTGGCCTGTAGCCCGGAACCGATCGAGATGGGATTGCATCTCGCCGCGGCCGGCAACATCATCGATTTTGGCGTCAAGCCCCATGACGACATCGATCTGGAGCATGAAATCCGCAATCTGGATCAGACCAGCTTTGCCCGTTATGACATCCGGCCTTTCCGGCAGGCATTGCACAAGGCCTCGAACCTTCTCTATATCTGTGATAACAGCGGAGAGATTGTCTTCGACAGGCTGTTTCTGGAAGAACTCATGCGCCAGTTTCCCCGTCTGCGCATAACGGCGGCGCTTCGCGCCCGGCCGATCATCAACGACGCTACCCTGGAGGATGCCAGGGCCGTGGGGCTGGACCGTCTGGTCCGGACTATTTCCAGTGGCAGTGTTTACCCGGGGACCATCCTTGATGAAACAACCACGGAATTCCAGACATTGTTCGCAGAGGCCGATGTGATCCTGTCCAAGGGACAGGGCAATTTCGAGACGTTGCATCCGCTGGCTGACGAAAGGTTGTTTTTCCTGCTGCGCATCAAATGCGATTACATGGCCAACCTGGCAAGCGTGGTGAAAGGCGGCCTGGTGCTGATACAGGGTAGCCCCCTCCCTTCCGGCAGATGCCCGGATTCGTCACGGACCCCGCCGCCACAGCCGACGGTCGATTGACGGGCGGTTTCACCTGGCCGGTGGATAACAAAAAAGGGTTACGCCTTTGACGTAACCCTTTGTTTTTTATTATGGCGCGCGATACAAGATTCGAACTTGTGACCTTTGGCTCCGGAGGCCAGAATTTTTAAAATTTAACATATTGATATTGCATTGGTTTTTAAATAATGATACTTAGTTTGTCACGCGTAGGTCACTTTGGAATTTCGAAATTCCCCTTTGGAAACTTGTATGAGGGTCTGTCATGGCGACTATTCGGAAACGGAAAAACAAATCCGGCGATACGTGGCAAGCTATTGTTCGCAGAAATGGATACAAACCAATTTCCGCTACGTTCGATATCAAGGAGGATGCCGAAAAGTGGGCCAGAGCGCAAGAGCGCGAAATGGACCGAGGTGCATTTATTCCCTCGGATGCCGCTTCTCGAATTACTGTCCGGAAGGCTTGTGAAAAATATGCAGCTGAAATCCTTCCCACCAAACGTGGAGCAGGGCCGGATAGCAGCCGTTTGGATCGTCTTATGATTGTGCTGGGGAATTTATCTTTGGCGGCTTTAGAGCCGTCCCACGTTGCTGAATATAGGGATGGGCGCCTGAAAGAAGTGGGCGCTCAATCCGTCAAGCACGAATTGAATCTGCTTCAGCGAGTGCTGAAGGCGTGCATTCTAGACTGGGGTATCCATCTTCCTCGTGGAATAGTCACAGAGCAAGTCCGCAAGCCGCAACCTCCA